>CAYZXH010000035.1:0-17552 GCA_964482405.1 uncultured Desulfurococcaceae archaeon
GCTAAAACCCTAGCAGCCACGGCTAAGGCGGCCGCGGACCCGGAGCTAGCTAGGTGGTTACTGACCTGGGCACCAATAGGGTTCGTACTGCAGCTTCTCGGAGGTCCTGAAAGGCAAATAGGAATACTTCTCGCAACAGGACTGATGATCTCCAACCCACCAGCAGGCATAGCGGTGCTAGTCACCGTAGCAGCCAGACTAGCCTTAACTAAGGCGTTAGGAGCTGAGAGGCTTAGAGACGTGTTTTACGTGGGCGGTGCCGGGGCTGTCGGAGGCTCTGCCATAGTATCATTCATAGTGTACACATTGAGAGCTTACCTGAAAATATAGTAGCTTGTTTTTATTTCATTAAGTTCTTAGCAAGAACCTTACGCCAAGTCTTTTCTTAAATTAGGGTTGAGCCACACTATTCAAGAGGGTTCTCAGGCCTAACTCCTTAAGGTTTCTAACCTAGACACTATCTCCTGTACGATGCTCTCGGGGCCCATCGCTATCACGTGGATGCCCAGCTCCCTCACCTTCCTTATGTTTATTATCTCGTTCCTCACCGCTTCAAACGTCTTCAGTCTGTAGAGTGCTTTACCCCACTCGGGCAGTCCCTTAACCTCATACACTCGCGTGAGGGGGCATATGACGTAGGTGACGTGACCCCTGCTGGAGAGAAAGTTTATGAGTTTCTGGAGTCTTTGTGCTTCCCCTATCAACGTGGATGATGTAGTCAGTAATAATATTATGGACCTATCCCTCGGTAAATACCGGTATACCTCGCTGAAAACCTCGCTCAATGTTTTAAACGATGTGGGGTCCTGGATATCGGGGTTGAACGGGATTTCCGCGAGGGAGTTCATGATTTCTTGATATGCTCTCCTACCCCTCATTAAGCGGGTATGTATGTGGGTCCCGCCAGCCGATGCGTGCAGACACATTAAGTCGTTCCTTCTTGCCGAGTACCTAGCTATTGACGCCACTACGCTGGCTACGTGCTCAAACGGTGTGTGCTTGTAGATTCCTGAGAAAGCCTCCCTACCCAGGTAGACTAGGAAGACCAGGTTTAGCGAGGATTCCTCCTCAGTTAACTTCACGAAGGGCTTACCCCATAGTGAGTAATGTTTCCACGAAATCCTCCTCAACTCATCGCCAGGCATGTACTCCCTGACACCATAGAACTCCACACCCACACCAACCCTCCTAGTCCTTGAGAGAGCAGCTACCTTAGAGGTTATGAGAGCCCTGCGTAGCAGGGCTTCAGAGGGTCTTGGCATCACCTTAACCTCGATAGGGTTGCCCACGAGCAACTCAACGGACCTATAGAGTCCTAGAGGATCCCTGACAACAACCTTCAACGGACCCACTAAATGCTTACCCACCCTCCCCTCAAAAACGAACGAGATCTTAACACTACCCCTAGGCGGTAAGTAGGTGGTACCGGAGGTCTGCGTGGACGCCCTCAAATACGGGCCGTGATGCAGCAGGAATTCCAGGAAAGCTATCGGCACCCTACTCACGTTAACTATGGTGAAGCTGGCCCTGACTGGCTCGTCACTAAACGATCCCTCATAACTTGCTAGAACACGCGCTTTCTGGACGGCGTTGGTTGCGGCTATAGTATAGAACCTCGTGATTAAGGAGAGAATGAGTAACGCAAGCCCGACGGCGAGGGTTTCATAACCTAGGAAGATCCAGAAAGCTATCAACATGCTTGAGAAGAGGATGAGGGTTGTTAAGCGTTCAGTACCTCTAATGCTGGAGGGGGAGGCAACCACGCGAAATCACCTCATCAAAACGTACTCGAAGCCCAGATCCTTAAGTAGTGACGTGCCGACGGCGTTTAAGACCTCCTCACACTCAGCTATGCTCTTCTTAACTAGCCTGCCCCACATAATTACTGGGGAGAAGCCGAACCTCTTCCTAGCCTTCGAGTACGCACCATTCATTCTCTTCCAGAACCTCCTAGCCTTAACGGGGTCGAGCCCTCGAGAAGTCAAGACGTTAATAAGTCTCTCATCACTTAAAGGCACTCCCACAACGTCTTTGAAGACTTCGTTAACTATCTCGTAAAGCGTTATGAAGTCTTCCTTACCTAAGCCAACACGCCCGGCAAGTATCTCTTCCCTCAGATCAGCTAACGTGAAGTAATCCCTGCTCACGACTCTCTCCATCGCCTGATCCTTAACCCCCTCAGGAGCTTTCTGTAATATCGTCGCCACTATAACGATCCCGAAGAACACGGCCGCCGCAACCAAGGCGAGGGTCCCGATGCTGAAGAGCTTGCTAGATATGTCGTTGATATATTCTATTAGTGGAGGGAGCCAAGTTGACGGGTGAATCAGCCTTACCAAAACGTATGAGGTCAGGATTAACGGGTCTGCGTAGAGTTGCGGGTTCGAGCTAAGTAGTCTTGCGGGGTCTACGTACTCATACTTAGTTGAATCAACTAACACTAGGACACTGCCTGACCCGCTAATCAGTAAGTCTATGCTCTCACTAAGCAACCTCACATACCTCCTACCCCAAGTCTCGTCCTCAAGCACTTGATTGGTTAGTATGGATCCATCAGATATTACTAAGGCTTTACACTGATCCAGAGTCTCTAAAACCGCGACAGGAATTACTTCAGAGCTCCCGCTGAGCTCGCTAACCGCTCTAACAGTGCCGTCATCAACCAAGACAACCTCTCTGGAAGGCGTTACCCCCAGGATTAGTGTGTCCTCACTGCTTTCATTGGCTGATTCGATGAAGGAAGCCTTATCAAGGTATAACTCATCACTATACCCTCCCGGGTAGTTAAAGAATGCTTTCAGGAAGTAGGAGGCGTTTTCCAGGATTTGTGCTTGAGAGAGCTTGAGTAAGAGTCTACTGTCAACCCTCACACTAAACCCTAAGCCTTCTAGGATCGTGTTGGAGTGTCCTGTCTCGTCAGCTATGAAGAGTAGTGTAGTGTTGCATTTCTTACTTAAGGACTTAATAGAGTCTAGGTCTTTCTCCGTGAAGGGTTTTTCAGGGGAGACAACTACTATTAAGAGCTTATCACACACCTCCACAGAGTTATTAGCGGTTATCCAGTCTCGAACGACCCGGACATCCTCGAACCTCTCTCTAAGCATGTAGAGTAGTTTGGAGGTTCCTAACTTACCGGTGCTTAGGGGTGACGCGCCTACGGGAACCCCCACGCTCGGAGGACCTAACTCGACAACAGCTATTAGTGAGGCTATAAGTAAGGCTAGGAAAGTGGTCGTGGGTACTAAAGCTAAGACCTCCTTCCTCGCACTCCTAGGCTCGCTCATCAGGTTTAGCACCTAACTCCGCACTGTAGACGTAGGCTGCTATCTTAAGTGCTTGTATCGACGTTGCTAGGAACGCGAAGCCGGCTAAGGCCGTCAGGAACGACGTCCCGACCATAGCGTTACTCATGTAGTACACTGACCACATCAGAAATATTGTTGCTAGAATGAAAGACGCTGCCGCGAAGACCATATACGCGTACCACTTCCTAATCTTTAATTTACTCATTCAATCACCTCACGGTACAAAACCTGTTAGCTGGAGTAGTAACTCACCAACCCTCAGGAAATTCCTGTAGTACGTGAAGTAAACATTAGTTAACGTCTCGTCCAAGCTTAAGTGACCTAAGTATTGGACAAACACCACTAGAGCAAGCAGTATTAAGAATGCAGAGATAATGCCCTTACTAACGTGACCCCTGAAGAACTTAGTTACGTATCTGAAGAGACCCCACACAAGCATGAAGAAAATGATCTCAGTAAGTAACTGAATGACCACAGAATTAGTTATGGAACCCGCAACCGAGTTCAAGGCCGGAAACACTCTAAGAACGTAATTAGAGTATATGAAGCTGGAGACTACGTAGAGGGGTGGAGCCACATAGAGAGCTAGGATGAAGCTCATTAAGGAATAGAAGGGATACTTAATCTCGTCGAAAGTCTTAATAGCTGTCCTCAGCTCAACCCTAGCTAACTCCGGGTTAGGACTAATGAAGTAGGCAAGCGCCTCTACTAGGTTGTGAGAGGGTTCTATGAAAGCTATCAGGAATGTGATGGTTAGTAAAGCCTTGCCAACCGGATTGTCCGTGAGGAAATCGCTGAGCACCCTAACCCTAGAGTAGGGTGGTATGGCTCCCACGAACGAGAAGAATAAATCTATGTAAAGGTAAATTAAATACGCTGAGCTAATAACCAGTAAGCACAGCACTAAAGCAAGGAGAGGGTAAGAAGTCTTAGATCCCTCAACCTTAACGTCCCGCAATACCCCCTCTCTAGAACCCCCGAGGCTAGTTAGGTATGTGTTAATCGATAGTAGCGTGAGTAAGCCCAGCGTGACTAACACTAAATAAGTGGGGTCTGGCCGCGAGCTCAAGAAGGCGAGTAGTGAGGTAATCACGTACAGCTTATGACTCAAGGTTATGACCGTGAGTACGGCTAGTAAGGGGGTGATTAGCGTGAGTAGGCTCGTCAAAACTGTTAAGTCCTTACTAAAGAGGATCGTGGTGATTCTCAGTAAATCACTGATTAACTTTCCTGAGAGAGTATTGATTAAGAGATTATTTATTGAGGTCCAGAACACTAAGAGAACTATGACCCGGCCAACCAGTCCTAGGACCGGCTTAGCCCTCAAGACTTACCCACCAAATCCTTTAATCTCACGTAATTACTGACTACCTCATCCACTAACGCGCTCTCGTCTAATGCCCCCCACCTAACCTTCTCGTAAGCGAATGTGATGTTCCTGAACACTGAGTCAGCATCAGGGAGTGTTCTAGAAACCTTCTCGTAGTACTCCCTATGCGTATCGCTAGGACTCCTCTGAACCTTCTTTCTCAGTAACTCAACAGAGTTCCAGTAGGTTCTAATAATTCTTGACTTAATGCTGTGTTCGTAAGAAGGTCTGCCGCTACGTGGGGTTAGGCGTGCTAGAACAGGGCTAATCTTGTCTTGCTTCAGAAATATTATTAAGGATATCGTGAGGGTTAGAGCTAATACGATGAATGGTAGAGCGGTGCCTAAATCAATACTCAAGGACGTCAACGAGGGTAGCGCTAAACCGGCTGAAGGTAGTTTAAGGCTAGGTATTGTTGGCGAGATTTGCTGAGGGTTTAAGAGATCCTCAAGACCCTTAATGAAGTTCGCGTTAGCCTCGTGTTCATTACCCAGGAATTGTAGCGCTGAATCTACCACCTCCCTCATTAACTCCTGGTCAGCGAGTTGAGTTAGTGTCTCCGAGCTTCCTAAGTCGAGTAAGGAATTAATTAAGCTATTACCTAAAATCCTCAAAAGCTGTGAGTCTATCTGCTTCCTCGACTCAGCATCACTACTTAAATTTCTTAACGCGTAGAGCGCTCTCACGTAGTCGTCGAAGCTGATCTTACCTGAGGAATACATCTCGTTAATAAGGGTGAGTAAGTAGTTACTCACATTACCTGTTAAGGCTGCTTCCTGAATAAGTGACCTCAGTTCATCATCCCTAATACCTTGAATGAGTTCGTCTACGTTGAGGGTGCTATAACTCGTTAAGGCTTCGAGCTTGCGTGCGTTATCTAGGTCCCCGCCCTCCCCCATCAAAGACTGCAATTTACTCAGGTTTGGATCGCTCATAATGTCTTCTAGGTCCCGGCCCTCGTTGATTGAGTTAAAGAGTTCCTTAAGTAATTGGAGATATTCCGTGTAGCTTAGTTGAGCGCCTGGTTCGTGGTCGTATAATATATCTAGGTAGTTGGGGAAGTCCGGGGTATGTATCTCGGTGGCTTCAGTAGCTGTCGCTATGGTTTGTGTTAGGAGGATTATGAGGAGTAGCATGAGTAGCAAGACTTTCTCGACATTTTTGAGGGGGTTACTCAAGGTTTCGGGACCTCCACGCTTGCTAGGAGGTCTTCGATAACCTTCCCTGAGTTAACGCCGCTGATCTCGTACTCCGGCTTAAGTATTATTCTATGTGATAGTACCGGCTTAGCAGCACTCTTAATATCGTCTGGTATCACGTAATTTCTTGAGTCTATGTAGGCTAACGCCTTAGCAAGTCTTACGAGGGCAATGCCTGCTCTCGGTGAAGCACCTAACTTAACCGCCGGATGCTTGCGTGACTCCTCAACCAACCTGACCGCGTAGTCGTATATTGAGTCATCTACTCTGACTTTATGGACCTCCTTAATAGACTCAAGGACCTCTTCCTTACCCATCACAGGACTTAACCCGTTAAACCTTTCCTCGATCTGATCTATCTCTTTAATGATTCTCTTTAAGCCCTCCGTGGATGTGTAGGTTGATTCTATCTTGGCTAAGAATCTATCTAGCTGTGCCTCAGGTAAGGGGAAAACACCCTCGAACTCTATCGGGTTTTGAGTAGCTAAGACTATGAAGGGTCTCTCAAGAGGGAATGTCTGACCCTCAATACTTACCTGCCTCTCCTGCATGGCCTCAAGCAAGGCTGACTGAGTTCTAGGCGACCCCCTATTAATCTCGTCAACCAATAATACGTTAGTGAATACAGGGCCTTTCCTGAGGGTGAAGAATCCCTGCCTAGCATCATATACGTAACCACCTATTATGTCCGTCGGCAGCAAATCCGGCGTCATCTGAACCCTCTTAAAGTCTAGGTTCAGGAGCTTAGCCACGGTCTTAGCTGTTAGCGTCTTAGCTATGCCGGGCACCCCCTCAATGAGGACATGACCCTCAGCAAGCAAGGACGCGATAATAAGCCTTACCTCATAATCCTTCTCAATCAAGATCTCAGAAGCCTTCCTAAGAACTAGAGCCCAGCTCATACCGAAACCTAATAAAATAAGCAAAAGACATGTATTTAAAGATTTGGTCAGACAGCCGCCACAACATCATTAAGTCAGTCTATCCTAGTATCACATCACCTATACTTAAAGATTCTTATAGAGTATATATTTCTTATTTCAAGTAGATATTTCGGAGGCTCGAGAGATTGGTCATAGTTAATGAGTTTAGTGTTGCTCTTTCCCTAGACGTTGATGAGGTTCTCCCAATTTTATCAGATCTTCAGCTACACTTAAGTTTATGGCCTATCATAAGCTCTTCAATCGAGGTATTGAGCGGTAGTGAGGTTCTAGCTAATTTAAGGATAGGCGATTATTCGGGTAGGGCTCGCTTCAGACTAAGTACTAGTAGGGAAGACGAGGTCACTATCATAGTGATTGAGGGGCGTAACGACTTAAGTCTGGAGCTTAGGGTGAGTGTTGTGGGTAGGGAATTACTTGGTAAACCCCTGACCATAGTTAGGGGTAGGGTCTCCGTTAAGTCAGCTAATGAGAAAGCGCTGAAGCCGCATGTTAAGGAATTCATTGAGTCATACACTAATAAGCTAATAGACGAGTTACCCGTTGTAATTGAGGCTTGGAGGAAGGGACTTGTTGAGAGAGTGGGGGCTACGCAACCGCCGGCCAAGGTAGTTCCTGGGGAGCAAGCCAGGCGTGAAGAAGTTCCTAAACCCCCTCCTGAGGTAGCGGGAGTAAGCCTTGCCGAAAACCCCGCAGCTCTTGAAGACGAGGTCTTACTAAGTAACATAATCCTGAAATCAAGAACATTAAACGAGATTAGAGAAGAACTCAGCGGTTCCGAGCTCTTGACAAGATTAAGTAAGGAGTATACGGAGACAAAACTAAAAACTCTTTACGCGCTTGCTATGGACACGGAAGGAAATAAAGTTAGGGTCTTAATCAAAGACAGCGTAATCATAGGTGTTAGAGTAGAGTTAAAGGAAGGTGCAATCATCAACGGCGCTGAAGCCTTAGGAAAACTCAGGGAAGTAAGCAAGAGAATGTGGAGAATCACAACCTACACATTATAACTGAAAGCCCCGCCTGAAAGGGCGGGGAGGAGGTCAGCTAGCTTAGGTTCACTTCTTTATGTGGTTTAGGAGACCGCGTTTCTAAGTTTTTCGCAGAATTTAAGGCCTAAGTCACTTAGTTTATAGTAGGTGGTCATGTTTTCATAGTTGGTTGTTTTGATCTTGCATATCGTGCTCAGGGGGCATCTAACGCAAGAGCTGATAGTCCGTGCCTCAACCCTGATTAAGAAACCCTCACCTAGTAGGGTCGAGAGCAGAGCCTCCGCCTCTACCTCAGTTAGTTTGAACTCTCTCACCATGTCTTGTATAGTTAAGACTTTCGAGGAACATATGAATCTCATGATATTGCCGAGTAGATCTACCCTCATCAAAATAATCACTCAATCATTATTTCCTCGTTGTTATACGGTAAGTGTACTGTGACGTCGTTCATGGTCTCTCTAATCTTCTCAGTGAAGTACTTCCCTGCTTTCTCGCTCGTGTGTATCACTACGACGTGCTCGACGCTACTAAAGCTTTTGAGGAGTTCTAGTAGGCCGTCAACCCCTGCATGACTTGAGAAATCAAACCACTGAACCCTAGCTTTAACAGGCCCTACCTCCTCTGAGGGGATCCCGTCCTCTAAGAGGTGCCTGCCGGGAGTTCCCGGAGCTTGATAAGAAACCATGAAGACCGCGTTAAGGGGGTCCCCAGCTAGTTTCTTGAGGTAGTAGACTGCTGGACCTCCCTTAAGCATCCCTGCCGACGCTACTATGACATTACCTCTCCCATCAACTATCTTCCTCCTCTGCGAGGGTCTTACCACCGGCTTAAACTCTTCCTTAGACCTCAAGAGCTCCTCATACTTATTTATGTACTCGGGGTAGCTTATGAAGACCTCGTAAATCTGCCTTATCATGCCATCGTAGAAAACATTGCCTTCAAACCTTTCATAGAGTAGCGTCAGTATTTCCTGCGCTCTCCCAAGACTAAACGCCGGGATAAGCACGTTACCACCCCTATCAGTGACTTCCCTAACCGCTTCCAGAAATTCCTTCTCAACTAATTCTCTGGGTGGGTGTCTTATCCAGCCGTATGTCCCCTCAATAATCACTACGTCGGCCTTAACCCCCGAAGCTCTCGCTCTTGAGACTAGCCTAGTATCTATGGTGTTTACGTCGCCTGTGTAAACAACACTATACTCGCCTGCCTCAACGTAAGCCATTGAACTACCCGGTATGTGCCCAGCGTTAAGGAGTTTGAACCTGTAATCACCTAACTGAACCTCGCTCTCATATGAGTAGTCCTGGATGCTGTCAATCATGTTGTAGAGATCCACTTCCTCGTAAGGCAGGTAATAACCCGAGATTTTTATGAAGTCCTTAATCATTATCTCACATAACTTCTTAGTCAACGCGGTAGCTACCGTGGATACCTTAGACGTCACGTGCAACATCGGCGCGGCCCCCACGTGATCTAGGTGAGCGTGCGTCAGCACGAGCCCCGCAACTTCTGAAGGCTTCACGTGCTCAGGAAACCTAGGTTTGTCTTCCTCATCGAAATTCACGCCGTAATCTAGCAGTAGCGACTGCCTGCCATCACCTAAGCTGACGGCAATAGCCGCCCTACCTACCTCACGACCCCCGCCTAACACCCTAACTCTAAGCACTTCAAACCCTATATAAGGGATTGATTAAGTAATTAATATTTGGGAGTGTGTTCAGGATGTTCCCAACCAACCCAAGAGAATTGAAGAGGAGAATGAAGCAGTTAGGAATTGATGTCGAGGAACTGAAAGAGGTTAAGTCAATCACCATCGAGTTCACCGATAAAGAATTAATTATAAGAGAGCCTCAAGTAGTTGTGATGAAGTTCCAGGATCAGAAGATATACTACGTGAGCGGCGGGGTCGAGGAAGTCGCTAGCAAGGAGGTAAGCGTTGAGTCAGCGCAGGCAATAAGTGAGGATGACATAAGATTCGTTATGGAGCAGACAGGAGCCTCGAGAGAGGAGGCCATAGAGGCTTTGAGGAAAGCGAGCGGCGACATACCTCAAGCCATACTTATGTTGACTGAGAAGCGTTAGCTAGTGATTAATATCAGGTAGTGAGTGCTTCCTCCCTCTCGGAAAACCACTTCCTAAGAGATTTTATCAAGTCTTCAGCGGTAGGCTTCAGAGAGACTATCAGCGGAAGACCCTCTCTATCAGCTAACCTAATGGCTAGCGGGTCAACCTTCCTTGTCCCGTGTAAAACGACTGCAACAGGCTTCACGGGACTCACCCTCACCGATATCATGGGGGATCTCCCGGTACTGACCTTAGTGAATATCAGAGCTCTCCTAGTCGTAGCCCCCATTATCTGCCAGAACTCGTTACCGCTTAACCTCTCTATAGCTTCCAGACTATCGAGCACTGTGTAGCCGTATATGATGACGTCTCTATGCATGTTTGAGTTCGCTATGAAGCCCTCTACAGCAGTAACTAGTTCGTCGAGCTTCATGGGAGCACTGAAGTCTTTAAGATCCATTATAGCTCCTAGACTCAAGTTCAGGGAGCTAGCTATCTGCTTAGCTACAGGATACCCTCTAGACTTATCAAGGTTTATCAAAGCTTTAACAAACCTCCTCACAAACTTGACGCCAGGAGATCTCCTACCCTTCTCGTAATCACTTATAACAGAAGCGCTAACGCCCATAAGCACCCCTACCTCAGTCTGCGTTAGCTTGAAAGTTTCTCTCCACTTCTTAAGAGAAGCCCCGCAATTCTCACTCATTACTATATCTCCGGCAATCTTCTGAGCTATTAGTTCCAACACGAAGTCGTACTCCACAGGAGTTCACTAATAGTATTCATTAATTAAAGCTAAATATTTTGTTTGATTTGCAACTGAAGCGTTTCCCCGTTAACGGTATTTGTTGGTGTTTGTGGGAGCATTGAGGCTCTCTCTAGGGCTGGGAGGAGGTCAGTCAACTATATCAGGGGATACTTAACGTCGGGTTCTGCGCATATGCCCGTCCTACTGAATAGTTCGTGAGATCTTGACTCCACCTCTCTTAAGACCTCCTCCTCGTCTAGAGTCATCACTTTCCTATTTCTCATGATTATCTTCCCGTCCACTATGACGTCCTGAACGTGTGAGCCGTTCGCGGCGAAGACTACGTGTGATATGGGGTTGTTCATCGGCATGAGTTTGGGGTCCCAGTATTTTATGGTTATTAGGTCTGCACGCTTACCTACCTCGATAGAACCTATCTTGTCTGAAAGACCTAAAGCCACGGCACCTCTCACGGTGGCCATCTCAAGCACGTCCTCAGCTCTCAGAGCTTCTGGGCTCGCCTTATACGCGTTTTGGAGTATGGCGGCTATGTGCATCTCCTCTATTAAGTCGTAGTTGTCGTTGCTCGGCCCGCCGTCAGTCCCTAAAGTCACGTTAACGCCTGCTCGGAGCATGTCTGAAACCCTAGCTATTCCTGAACCTAATTTGCCGTTGCTGGACGGGTTATGGCTCACGTTGGTTTTGGTTTTGGCTAAGGTCTTTATTTCCTCGTCAGTAACCCACACGACATGTACTAGGACTACGTTAGGCCCCACGAGACCTAACCACTTAACGAAATCCACGGGTTTCATGTTGAATGTCTTCATCGTGTATTCCACGTCCTCCCTCACCTCAGCTAAGTGCATGGTGATCCCGGTTCCTAGTCTCTCAGCTTCATGAACTATCTCCTTGTAGAGCTCCACGCTCACAGCTCCCGGTGTTCTAGGACCGAACCACACGTATATCCTCCCATCTCTCCCGTGATATTTTTTGTATAGTCTCAGGGTGTCCCCCATGCTGGTCTCGCCGTCCTCTATGAGACCTTCGTGCAGAGCCCCCTTCTCCAACGCATAACCACTCATGTCCATTACGTGTCTTGCGACAGCAGCTCTAAGCCCTGACTTAAGTATGGTTTCTATTATGTTGTCAGGTCCGTACCTCCCGACCAAGCCTGTCTCTAAGAAGGTCGTTGTCCCAGACTTTATCAGCTCGAGGATAGTTAAGGTAGCTGAAGCAAGCGCTTCCTCACGCGTCATGTTCCCTTGAAGAGGCCAGACACGTTCTTTAAGCCAAGGAATCAACCTCCTGTAGTTAGCGCAAGCCTTAAGCATTCCTTGAACTAAATGTACGTGCGTGTTAATCAATCCGGGCATCACGATATATTTATCAGCGTTTATCTCCTCGGAAGCCCTACCCTTAAAATCCTTATCAAGCTCTGAACACTTACCCACCGCTATTATCTCCCCGTCCTCAACAGCTACACAACCGTCTCTCAAAACTTCTCTTCTTTTATTCATGGTTATTACAAACCCACCCCTAACGTATATGTCTACCAAATAATCACCTATGTTAAAAGCGGTATGTTTATTAATATTTATTAATTGATTGAGCTACATTAAAAATTAAGAAGTGTTGATTTATGTTGTCAGGTAAGTCGTTGAGGAGAGAATACACATTAAAGGAATTGAGGGGTATTGTCCTAGCTGCGAGAGGCGAGTTGAAATCAGACATTATAGTTAGGAACGCTAACCTAGTCGACGTAATATTAGGGGATATAAGAGAGAAGGTTAACATAGCTGTGTGGCGCAACTACGTGGTGAGGGTGGGCTACTTCGACGCGGATAAGTACAGAGGTCCTAACACTTTAGTAATCGACGCTTCCTCCAGTGAGATGGTGACGCCAGGCTTCATAGACCCTCACGTACACATAGAGTCATCGCTACTGAGAGTGACTGAGTTCGGTAAGTTAGCGTTATTGAACGGGACGACCACGGTCGCCGCAGACCCTCACGAAATAGCTAACGTGTTAGGCGTTGAGGGTATTAAAGCTTTCATCGAGGAATCTAAGTACACGCCGTTACGGCTATTCTTCTACGCACCTTCCTGCGTCCCGCCGATTAAGTCAGGGCTGACGAAGGGTTCTGAGATAACACTTAATGACGTGAGAGAACTCCTCAACTATAAGGAAGTGATTGGTTTAGGGGAGGTGATGGACTTCCTCTCAGTCATTAACGGGGACGAGGAAATGCTTGAGAAGATTTCTTCCGCCTTGACTTCAGGGAAAATAGTTGACGGTCACGCACCCCAACTACCTGAGGACATGTTAATTCCTTACGCGGCCGTAGGGATTAGGGGAGATCATGAGTCAGTGTTCATGGATGAAGCACTGAGTAAGTTGAGGAGTGGCATGAGGATACTTGTGAGGGAGGGGAGTGCTTGGAAAGACTTGGAGGAGTTATCTAAGATATTAACCTACATGAGGATAAATACTAGATACTTGAGTTTCTCAAGCGATGACTTGGAGGTTACTGAATTAGTTGAGTCAGGACACATGAACAGAATTTTAAGAAAGGCTGTTTCTTTGGGGATAGACCCCATAACTTCTGTTCAGATGGCTACCATAAACGCTGCTGAATACCTAGGTATTAGCGAGTTAGGCTCAATCACTCCCGGGAGATTAGCTGACTTAGTACTACTGAAAGATTTCAGGTCGTTCCAGGTGCAGGCGGTAATAGTTAACGGGGAGTTAGTGGTTAGTGAAGGGCGTTATCTAGGTACCACCAAGACTTATGAGTACCCCAAGCATTTCTACGAGACTATAAAGACTGGCAGGATCTTCACTCCCGAAGACTTTAGAATTAGGGTTCCTAGAAAACAAGGTCGTGTTAAGTACTTAACCATAAAAGCTATTTTAGGTAAGGCCATAACGAAGGCGGAAGTCGATGAGTTCTTGGTAGTAGACGGCTACCTAACACTACCACCAGCAACCGATCACTCATACGTTGCGGTAATAGATAGACACCACTCTACAGGTAAGCTAGGGTTAGGAGTAGTTAAAGGGTTAGGAATCCTTAGAGGTGCCGTGGCTCAGACAATAGCTCACGACGTCCACAACATGATAGTCATAGGTAAGTCACCTGAGGAAATGTGCTTAGCAGTCAAGGAATTAACCAGAGTTGGGGGAGGTCTAGTGGCAGTCCTCAACGATAAGGTCTTAGGAGTTGTTGAGTTACCTATCGCGGGTCTCATATCAGATAAGTCATTCGAGGAGGTTTACGTGAGCGTCAAGAACTTCACGAAAGCTTGTGAGTACCTAGGAATGAATTTCCACGCAGCGTTCATGACTATATCCTTACTCCCCCTACCGGTAATACCTGAGATTAGGATAACTGAGCAAGGGCTCTTCGACGTGATGAAGGGAACCCTTATAAACCCAGTCTTGGAGGTAACTGGTGATTGACTTGTTGTTAGTAAAGAACGTCAAGCTGGTTGCTGGAGACAATAACTTGGTAGAAGCTTCCTTAACGATTGAGGATGGCAAGATCGTGGATATTAAGAAGGTAGCGTCTTCAAGCGAGTACGATGAGGTATTAGAGGGTGGAGGACTTCTCGCCTTACCTGGAGGAATAGATTTACACGCACATGTTTACGACCCCCAATACCTACATCACGAGGACTTCAGGACTGGTAGTGAGGCTGCGTTATACGGTGGCGTGACTACCTTCTTCGATATGCCTCTGAGGATGTATGTCGAGGATGAGAAGTCTTTCAAGGCTAAGTATGAGGCAGGGCTGAGGGATTCTCTAGTGAATTTCGGCGTGATTGCCGGGATGATGAACGAGGGTAACGTTTCCTCGGTAGAGTTACTCCAGTCTTTAGGAGTTAACTTATTTAAGGTCTTCACATGTAAGCCTTTCAGACCTAAGAGTGATGAAGGATTCACTAAAGTCGTGAGATCAGTGGTTGGTAGGGGAGGCGTACTCATAGTTCACGCTGAGGACGACATCATAACAGAATACCTTACTAAGGAGTTTAAGGACTCCGGAATGAATGACCCAATATCTTACCATGAGTCACGTCCAGCGATCGCTGAGGCCATGGCTATAAGAAGAGTGGCTGACGTGGCCGGATTCCTAGGTCTCAAGCACGGCATACACATAGCTCATTTATCATCTGCTGATGGCTTACGGGAGGTTATGAAATCGCGTTTAAACGGGGTTTATCTGACGGTGGAGACAACCCCGCACCACCTCTACTTCACTAAGGATGACGTCTCAAAACTAGGTAATTATCTTAAGCTTGCTCCCACACTTAAGCGACGTGATGACGTGAGGTCGCTGTGGAGGGGTCTTGCATCAGGTTCTGTTGATGCTGTAGCCTCGGATAACGCTCCTTCAACTAAGGCTGAGAAGGAAGTTAAAGTTTGGGATGCTTGGGGAGGGATACCGAACCTTGAGGTCATGCTACCGCTGGTCTTCACTTTAGGGGTTAGGAAGACAGGTCTCTTAACCTTGGAGAGGTACGTGGAGATCACTTCGAAGAATCCTGCTAGGATAGCAGGCATTTACCCACGTAAGGGGTCTCTGGGCGTGGGCTCCGACGCGGATATAGTCTTGGTAGATCCTAACCTCTGCTTCAGCGTGTCAGCAAGTAAACTTCACCACAAAGTTGACTGGACCCCCTTCGAAGGACTTGAGTTGTGTGGCTGGCCGCGGCACGTCATCATTAACGGCAAGCTAGTCTTAAGAGATAGGGAGATAATTCTCCCAGAGTTTAGGGGGTCCTATGTTTCTCTGAAGCCCCAAAAGTAGGTTAGGTCTTAAGATGTTTTGCGGAAAAACCGCAAATGGTTTGTAACGGGCATCTAGTACATAATGGTTTCTTGCTTCTGCAGTATTTTTTCGAGATAGATACTAGGGCGGCGTGAAATAGCTTGTAACTACCGAGATCCTCAGGAATCAGTTCCTCAAGTATTTGTTGAGCTCTCACGTAACTCGCAGGTAGGTTAACGCCCACCCTGCTCAGCACGCGCCTGGCTAGTCTGGACAGAGGTAACACGAGCTTATTCCCGGCGAACAAGAGTATAGTGTCTGCTGTTTCGTAACCAATTCCCTTAATCCTGATTAAGTCTTTTCTAACCTCGTCTAAGTCTCTGTTAATGAAAGCCCCCCACCCACCCCTCCTAACTATGAGTAGCGAGAATTCTTTCAAGGTCCTTGATTTACTCTCATGAAATCCCACGCCCTTAATCAATTCCTTAATCTTATTTTGCGGTACCTCAGCTAGTACGTAAGGATCAAGCAACTTATTCTCCCTCAGCCTAGTAATAGCTTTGTCAACAGCTTCCCACCTACTGAGCTGCACTAGTATGGCTGAGACACCTATCTCGAAGGGGTCTTTAAAACCGCCCCACCACTCGTATGAGTGCGGGTCTGAGACGAACCAACCAAGTCTTCCAAGGTTTTCCCGACCCCATAAGCTGAGAATACTGAGCATCTTAATGATTAGGTCAGGCTGGTTTAGAGTGGTCTCGTACTCCCTCCAGCTACTTCCTAGCATTGGCACTCATCACTCACGCTTAACTTAAGTAGCGTGAAATCATGCCTCTTCAAATCTATTATTAAAAGCTTGTTAGTCAGTAACTCACCCACACCAGTAATCAGCTTTATCGCCTCAGCCGCCTCAATAGATCCTACGACACCTGGGGTAGGTCCTATGACTTGAGGGGGGTTTTCCGAAGAAGTGCTTAACTTCCTCTCATCCAGGTTTAAGATACACCTAAGACATTTAGTGATCCCAGGAACCACAGTGGTTACTTGTCCGTAAAATTCTGAGATACCCCCGTGTATTAAGGGTTTTCTCAGTTCCCACGAGACCTTATCTACCGCGATCCTGGAGACCCAGTTATCGAGGCAATCAATTATTAGATCCGCGTTACTTACCTCCTCTCTAAACCTACTTGATCTAACGTCTTCCGAGTACCCAACAACCTCTACATCACTATTAAGTTTCTTAAGTCTTCTCACTGCCGCGGTGACTTTATAAGCTCCTAAGTCCTCTTCAGTGTAGATTATCTGTCTGTTAAGGTTGTTGAGTTCTAGGGTGCCGCTATCAAACAAGACCACGCGTCCAACGCCGGCCGCAACTAAGTACATGGATACCACGGATCCTAAACCCCCCACGCCAGCAACAACAACTTTAGCTTTACGCAGTCTTCTCTGCCCTTCTAATCCAAGCATCTCTAACTGTCTCAAGTATCTCTCAAGATTCTCGGTCAAGACATCATACCCACTCAATTAATGAATAAGTAGTAAAAATAAGAGTGCTGCTCCTCATTCACCGATTACCTGAATAAGCACTTTTCTTGTTCTAGGACCGTCTAACTCAACCAACATCACTTCCTGCCAGGTACCCCTGACCAGAGAACCTCCTTTAATTGGGATGAACTTACTGGTCCCTATGACGCTCGAAGCTATGTGTGCATGTGCGTTATCATCTATCTCATCATGCCTCCACCCACCACCAGGCTTGAAGACCTCCGCAATCCACTTAATGTAATCACTCACTATCCTCGGCTCATACTCATTTATGATTAAAGCCGCTGTAGCGTGCGGGACGAAAATTAAACAGAATCCATCACTAACCCTACTCTTACGAACAACCTCCTCCACATGCCCCGTTATGTTAATTATCTGAAACTTTTTCTCTGTCTTAATACTCACTTCTTCGGAGTATATCCTCAAACCAACGCCCTCCGCAACTATTTTGAGTTTCATATAGGTTAATATAAGGTTTATATGAAAGTATTTTCGGAGAGCATGATGCTGAGGCCTAAGGAGGTTTGTGAAAGGCTCGGAATTAGCTACGCTACTTTGAGAGAGTACGTTAAGAGAGGTCCATGGAAGCTCATACAGAGAAGACTCTCCGAGAAGAC
>CAYZXH010000036.1:0-17297 GCA_964482405.1 uncultured Desulfurococcaceae archaeon
TTAGCTACCTACGTCGCTGACTTTAGGTTAGGTCCTTACACGATTCTCCAACACCACCTCGATACGTTTTCCTATATTTCTTGGAGACACGGTTTCTCAGTACCCGTAGCTCTTAACGGGTTGGTGAAGTTAATTAGTAAGATTGAGGTATGGCGCTACGGCGGTGAGTTTACCCTGACTTTTTCCTTCGTTAATTCTTCCTTAACCTTAGTTAACTCTACGTTTGCTCAGGGTTCCGGCTACCTCCTTCACGTTGGTTTGGGTTTAGGGTCTATACTATGGTATCTTATGTTCCCCTCCCTACTAATTAATTCCTACCACGTCTTAACCGTGAGGTCTGGATTTAAGGAATTGCTTGTCTGCTTGGCCGGGTGGGTCTCGCTAACGACTATCTTACCAGGACCTCTTGACTGGTATTACGTGAACTCACTACCTGCCCTCTACGTCAACACCTCCTTAACGATTAAGTACTTAGTAGGTGGTAGGGAGCGCCTTCTTAAGCCCTTAATCACTTGTTTATTGGGAGCACAGATCTTAATTACCGGCCTGACCTACTCCGGGGTAATACCTTATAAGATTGAGCTCCCCCTACCTAGATAACGGTATTATGGATATTATCTCGAAGCCTATGGTGAAGTCAGCGTCGTTCGTGCGCCCTATTCCGTAGGGATCCATTATCTCTATGAGGAGCCAGTACCTCCCCGTGCCGGGTACGGGCACGTAAATCTGCTGAGATATCTTCGTGTAGTAGTTATCGTTTATGAAATCCTTAATCACTGTCTTATGGTAATTACATATCTCCTGATAATCAAATTCCCTGACCACGTACCTAGATATTATATTCCCTGAGTCATCCTTCTGAATAAGCGATATCCTCAAGACAGTCCTGGTGTCGTCGTTATCGCTTAGCTGAGCTTCCCCGTCAGGGTATGAGTTATCGTGGAATATGAAGTTTATGTTGAGTAGCAGCCCAGAGAATACTGAGCCAGGTATTGAGCCGTCTTGACTACCAGTAATACCACTTAAGTTGAGTGTTAGAGGTAAAGGAACCTCAGAGTAATCAAGAAGTGAGACCCTAGTATCTAGCGGGTTCCTATCGTCGTACTGGCTACTATCACCGTAGAACGCGTCCTCAGTAACGAAAACCACCTCGTTAACCCCGTTCCCGTCTAAATCACCGATGAATAAGTATGGGTAGTAAGTAGTTGCTTGAGTCCCTCCCTCACCAGACGCAATCCTCTTAAAGATGAGGACTTGAGAAGCGAAGCCGCTTAACTTGACCTTGAGGGTGGGGTTCGGGTCTGACGGAGAGCTCTTGTAGCCGTAGTACCAACCACCTAAGACGTCCCTAGGGCACGAACCCCCCGTACATGCTAGGAGTTGTGAGTCATTATATATCTCTATCAAACCCCTGAAGCCCCTCACGACAACCCTCAAATCTCTGCTACCATAATCTGATACCTTCTGTCCGCCAACGATTAAGTAAGTACTTTGAGGCACGCCTTTAGGTATCGTCAACATGATAGTATATTGTGGAGCGCCCACAGGGTACCTCACCCAAGCCGGGTCGTAACCGATGAGCATCACACCAAAGCCTATCGGGGCTATTGTCGGGGGATTATTACCAACCCTACTCCCAGTAACAACGTCCACGTTACCTCTTAGATCATTAGCTGTTATTAGGAAGAGCTTATCCCCCCTCATGCCAGCATATCTCCTGCCCTGACCGCCCGCTAGCGGTAGGTCGATTAACTCGTTAGGTATGTCGAAGAGCTTGCTAAGATCTTCAGGCGTGTAAACACTCTCAAGAGGTATTAAGCTAATGTACGTAGCCCCAACCATCTCACTCCTAACACCCACGTACTCAGGTCTCACGACCACCCCAGCACTAGTTATTACGGCAGTAACCTTACCGGTCAACCCCAAATAATTGCAGGACTGCCCCTGCTGCAGGGAAACCCTCCCGCAATCACTGGGAAGTGATGAGGCTTCAATTATTTTAATTTCGTGTCCTTCATCAACGACGAAGTACTGGAGCTCTACTGGGAGGACTCCTATGTTAGTAACTCTTAAGCCAAACCCCTCCTCCTGCAATATGGCTAAGCGCGTTAAGTCGTGTAACTCACTATACTGCATTAAAGAGTAAGCTCCTGAAGTCATGGAACGTCTTAAAAGACTTAACTGCATGTATACTGCGGTTATCGAAGTAAGTAGGGCTGCTATGATCAACGTAGATAGCAAGAGTGTTGATATACCCCTCCTTAACTTAAGCCTAGAGAACCTCATCTCCTAACACCTAAGGTCACACCTATATACTCCAAAATAAACGTTACGTCTAAGTCGTTCCCGCCGCTACCACTATAGTAGAACGGGTCAATCAACTCAAGAGCTACGTAGTAAATCTTGGAACCCGCCTCCGCAGGCGTAGGAATCCTTAAAACAAAGTCTTTCGTAACGCTGGACCCCTCATACCTACATAACTCGTAGTAACTAAGCTCGTACTTATAAACCCAAGCCCTGCCTTGAGAGTCGTAAAGACCTAACCTCACGATAACCCTATTATCGGCTTCGTCAACATCAACATCGGAATTATCGAAGAAAACAAACTTAACGCTCAACACAGCCACGTTATACTTACTGTTATTTATCTCAAAATTCTTGAAAACAAGTCTCAGAGGAATTTGAGTAAGATCCAGTAATCTCCCGTAAGTATTCCTGTCATTATACGTGCTAGAGCTACCGGTAGCGACCGAGTCTATAGTAGTGAAAATCAGTGACATGAAGCCTGAGCCGGTAATATCTCCCGTCAAGACGTAGGGCTCGAAACCTAAAGTATTCGTTGGCACCCCGTCCACGTTAGCGTAGAAAGCTATTAAGTCAGCAGTACCTGAGAGTGTGAGAACGCATGAAGAACTCGAACACTTAAATATTGTCGGGGAGTTAACGAGCCTGCCACCAAGAGTTACTAGACCGTCGTATCCGTACACGACAATCCTGTACCTCTTGTAATAACCTGAAGTGCTTACAGGGTATCTAATACCTCCTATCTCGACGTACCTAGTAGAACTCGGGGAATCATGTCCTGTCGCAAGCAAGCTCCACTTCCCGTCAGGTAGTCTAGCTATGAAAACCCATGAAACGTTAATTTCCGCGACTACGTAAGTGTTTCTCTCTCTGCTAACTTGCCTTAACCCTATATCGTAGGTACTCACGGAAGCGCTCCCCGGGTAAAGCAAGTTAGGATCCTCAAGATAGTCGTTTAGGTTCTCTACAACGCCTGACTCAAGAAGTATGGTCTGGTTTATTGACTCAGAAGTTACTAACCTAGTATAGAGTTTGGGGTCCATAGAAATCACCCTGCCTGAAGTCGTTATTAAACCGATTAAGTACCCTCCAGTACACAATACACTGGAGTTACTCCCTACCCTCAGATACCTTGAGGGAGTCACAAAACACGATACCGTGGACTCACCACCAAACCTTACCTGATTTGATGGTGCGAGGATCTTTAACAACCCCTCACTACCTAAAACCACTACGTTCTCTATGGACGTATCGTAAGAACCTATGTTCAAGACTATCCACGCAGACTCGTTAATAGCTACTAACTGAAGACTCTCACCACTCATTCTCTCAAAGTCGCTCAGAACCGAGCGGATATCTGCCTGAGGCTGCCTAGGCATGCTGAGCACCGCGAACGCGAAGAATATAGACACTAAGAGTAAAACGAAAACAGCTGCTACAGCCTCACCAATAGCTTTCTTAAATCTAGGTGTGGTTACCCCGATCAACTAACTAATATCACCCCCAAACCCTCAATTAAGAGCATGATGTCTAGGTCGTCTAGATTTCCTAACCCCCCATACGGATCCTGAATTTTTATGAAGGGGTAGTAAACCTTAGTCCCCCCGGAACTCTCAGGACGCGGCAACGGTATGAATATCGAGGCTGACTGTGCTTGAGCTCTCGGCGGGTATGTGTCCTCATACCTCGTGAGCTCCTTAAAAGTGAATGTCCTGCTTGAAAGAACATTACCTTCCGAATCCACGAGACCTACCTCGAAGATGACTCTATCACTACTAACCCCGTAAAAATCGTTGCCTTCGTTGTCGTGGAACCTATAATTGACTACTAAGATAACGCCGAGATACTTTGAGTTGGTTATTACCGTGGTGCTTGAGTTGTATATAAGTACTAAGGGAACGGTAGAGTAGTCTTGTAAGATCTTCCCACTCGAATACGCGTCATTCCTAGATGTCGCGAAGCCGTAATACACGTCTTCAGTAACAAATAGTATTGAGGCGCCGGGCGCGTCAGCGTTGAATTTAGTTAACAGTATGTATGGCTCGTAGCTTGTTTCATAATTTAGGTTGCTACTCCTACAATATATGCGAACTCTCTCAGCAGACCCGGTAAAAGAAATTCTAACTCCCTGCCTGCTTGTGAGGTAAGAGTACTTTGCCGGGTCCGGGCTGGGGGAAGTAACCTCAACACCATTACTAAACCTAATTATGTAGTTAGTCGCGTTCTTGAATCCTATGATCTTAATTCTGTAGCCGTTACTGCAAACACTACCTAAGTTCAAGCTCTGACCAGAAATAACTAGTGTTACGTCAGAGGACGCTCTATTCCAAGAAAACATTATGTCGTATTTCTTCACGTCTTTAGGGTTGTAACCTAGGTAGAGGTTGCCTACCGGAGCGTTAGTTGCTGAGATGGAGTCCACGTTCACGTATTCTTCGTAGAGATAGTAAGCACCTGTCCCAACACCCTTGACCCCCCTAACGTTAACTCCCTGTCGAGGTATTTCTAGTAAGCTCGCGTCTAATATCTTGAATCCCGACCTACTCAAGGCGTCTCTTATCGATGAGGGATCATAGTATGGTAGCGGAAGGTACGCGTGCATCCTAACTAATGCGACCTCTTGAGAAACCATGAATTCCTCTAGGAATTCCTCAGAATACGTTCTAGGGGTGATCGTCGTCCCCTTATCCGTTAATAACATTACGTTCACTAACCTGCAACTAACTTCACAGTACCTGAGTATCTCGTAGGATTGATAGGAAGCGACAGAGTTAGGTCTCACAATAATATTTGTTTCCTCCCTCAACACGACTGTAGTCCCGTTGGGGTAGAATAACCTGTAGAATAGAGTGACTACGTTTATTTCTGAGGTCCCGTAATTAGCTACTGCTAGAGTGATTACGTTATTCTTGTCCACGAATACCGTGGCGTTTATGTCTCTAGTAGTGTAGCTCACTAACTCCACGAACTCACTACGTATTTCCGGCACAAAAGATAAGTTACTGTATGATGCTCTAATTATTAAGTACATAGCTGTAGGCAAGACTACTAAAACAAATAAGGACATCACGATAACGGATATTATTAAGCTTCCCTGACCCTTAAGAAATCTCAAGCTCTCACCGAAGACTTATAAATCCTTAAGACATAGTAGTCCTTGCCGTAAGGCTTGAGGAGATAAACCCTAACCTCAGTGACCTCTCCTAAAGCACCGTAATCCACCTTAACTATCTGATTGCCGCCCCTGTAAGTCACGTAACATACTCCTAGCCGCCGACCTTGAGGATAAGGAGCTTCACCAACGCTTCTCTTATAGATGTTTATGTCAACCCAGTTATTACTGCCCTCAGGCTTTATCAAGAGATTCCTGAAAGGTATTGAAGCTATTTCAGTCGCGCTCGGGCATTCTTCAGGTTGCGAACAAACTATCCTATCAGTATCTAGTTCCGGCACGTAGTAGTAGATATAAGTACACGGGAGGAGCTCCGCGCCCCCCTCAGCTAGCTTAGCCTCAACCATGATGAAGAAGTTGACGCTGGCGTTATCAAGTCTTCTTAAGAGTAGCCACATCACCTTATTATTCTCGTCTACAGAGATTAATCTAACTACCTGAGCGGTTAACTCATTGTTAAGTAGGTTCTCCCTCTCTATCTCTGACGTCGAGCTACTGGAAAGTGTTTGGAAGTAGGCTAACACGGAAATACCTACTAATAAAGCCACACCAGTCAAAACCATCACGGTTATTAAGTCTGTCTGACCTAGACGTGATTCCCTCATTCCTACACCTAATTACTTATTCCTTAAGGAAGTAATAAACTATAGTATCAAAACTTAACGAAAAATATATTAAATTTTAGTACTTTCCTAACAAGGTGGTATGTTTGAGTCTGCCTGAGGAACTGATTCAAGTGATTGAGTTGACTAGAGCGCATAATAGGTGGAGGAGGCTTGAGGCAATAAACCTAATACCTTCAGAGAACATCATGTCCCCTCTGGCTGAGGCTGCTTATATGACCGACATGATGCATAGGTATGCTGAGGGCAAGCCTAAGAAGAGGTATTATCAAGGACTCACGTACGTCGACGAGGTTGAGTTACTTGTCATGAACCTCATGTCAAGATTATTCAAGGTTAAGTATGTTGAGCCCAGACCCATCAGCGGCACGATAGCTAACGCGACGGTCTTCAGGGTCCTGGGGAAGCCGGGTGATAAAGCGTTGATAGCTCCTGTTCAGGCAGGTGCTCACGTATCGCATACTAGGTTCGGTACCTTAGGTGCTTTAGGGATAGAGCACGTTGAGATGCCATTCGATCAGGAGAGGTGGAACGTCGACGTAGACAAGGCCGTTAAGATGATTGAGTCCGTGAGACCAGCGTTCGTCACCTTAGGAGGTTCTGTCTACATGTTCCCGCACCCCACAAAAGAGATAGCTCAAGCAGCACACTCGGTAGGGGTTAAGCTAGTTCACGACGTGGCACACGTCCTCGGCTTAATAGCTGGCGGTGTGTGGAGCAACCCGATACATGAGGGAGCTGACGTAATAACCTCCTCAACACACAAGACTTTCCCAGGACCTCAGGGAGGGGTCATAATGACTGATGACGAAGAACTCTACAAAGAAATCTCTAGAGTAGTCTTCCCGTGGTTCCTAAGCAATCATCACCTACACAGACTGCCGGCAACGGCCGTGACCACTGTGGAGATGATGGTTTTCGGCGAGGAATACGCTAAACAAATAGTTAAGAACGCAGTAGCTTTCGCTGAAGCGTGCGCTGAGGAAGGTTTTAAGGTACCTACGGAACACCTAGGCTTCACGAAATCACACATGTTCGTGATAGACGTCAGGAACCTCGGGGGAGGAGCTAGAGCAGCCACACTACTCGAGCAAGCCAACATAATAGTTAACAAGAACCTACTGCCGTGGGACCCGCCGGAAGCCGTGAAAGACCCTTCAGGTATAAGACTAGGTACTCCTGAGATGACCAGGTTCGGCATGAAGGAAGGCGACTTTAAGGAGGTAGCTAAGTTCATGCGTGAAGTCTTAATAGATGGGAGACCCCCCGAAGAAGTTAAGAAGAAAGTGATTGAGTTTAGGAAGAACTTCATCGAAGTAAAGTACGGGTTCAGCCTGCCTAAAGAATTAGAGGAGAAACTCCCTAAAATGCCTATACTACTCTAAAGCCACGTGTTCAGGTGTCTCAACATCTTGTGCGAGCTATGGCTTAAGACATGGGTCGACGTAAGCGACTTATGCGTTAGTAGTAAGAAAGTCTTCTTAATACCTGTCGGTAGCGTTGAGCAACACGGACCACACCTCCCACTAGGACTAGATTATATCATAGCGCAACACGTGGCTGTAGGAGCGTGTAAGAACTTAGAGAGTGAAGGTGTGAGAGCTCTCGTCCTCCCCCCGGTGACGTACGGCCTGAGCTCTATGTGGTCCGCGTATCCAGGCACCCTCAGCGTTAGTAGTGAGTCACTCTATAAATACTTGAGAGACGTCATAGCCTCCGCACATCGTAATTGTCCCGGAACCCACATAGTAGTAGTTAACGGACACGCGGGAAACAACGACTTACTGAGGGTTCTGTGCAGGGACGTGACGGAGGAGTTAGGTCTCGTAATAAGCTTCGTTAGTGTATGGGATTTATGCGGCGACGTTATTAAGGAAGTCTTCACCACGCCATTCACTCACGCTGATGAAGTGGAGACTAGCTTAGCCATGGCATTGAACTTGCTTGTGAGGGAGCCGCCGAAGAACGCCCCAGAATTTTTCAGGAAACACGACGATTTCTGGCATCCCCTAGACTTAACTAAGAGGCCTAAAGCATACGTTTTTAGTGCTGAGTCTAGGGGGACGCACGGTATCGGGTCTTTCGGAAAACCTGAGTTAGCGTCTAGAGAGAAGGGTGAGGCGCTACTTAACTGCATGATCAGCAGGTTAGTAATGTTGGTGAGAGAAGTTCTCGGGGACAGTGTCTGAGGGAGTGACTTAACTCAAGCAAGCCTGTATTCTTTCCCGGCGTGTAGGTATGCTAAGCCTTCAGAAACCATGGCGTCCAGTAATTCCTTCTCCTCCTTCGTCAAGTTCTTGACTTCTCTTAAGGGAATAGGGAATTTCTTCTTAAACCCTTCCATAAAAGACTGAGAAACTACGTAGTTACCGACGATTACGTAGCTTCCTGTTCTGAGTAATGAGTCTACTGAGATACCGCGATTCCTGGCGTTATCAACCCTCATTATCACCTCCTCACCTAACGCGCTGACCTCCTCCCTAGCTTTCCTCTCCGTCTTAAGAGATTTCATGAGTAGAGTGAATTCAGTCTCGATCTTACTGACCCTATCATTCAGCGACTCAATAATCTTCCTCAACTCAGTGACTTCATTCCTTAACGCAGTAATTTCCGAGTCAACATATTCTTTCAGAGTGCTTAAGTCTTTACCTGCATGCGTTTCAGCCTCCCCCCTAACCTTTTTCCGTACACCCTCATACGTATCGGTCTCGGCAAGACCCTGAGTTTCCATGTCTTCAGTGCTTGACTTGACTACGTAGCCGCCCTTGCTGGACCTGATAACGTATCCTGACTCCCTCAACCTAAGCAGAGCTATCCTCACCATGCCTACAGAAATTCCTAGAGCGTCAGCTATTTCTCTAGGCATGGCTCCGGGGTTTGACTTAAGGTACTCAACTATCTTCCTATAAATATTTTCGCTCATCCCACTATTTAATTACCTTGCAAACAATATAAAGAGTAGGTGTTGTAGCACGTGAAGAGGGATAAGATGATAAAGGAGCTGACATACATGATAGACGAGTCAGACGACGTGTGGAGGAAGATAGCTTTCTACTCAGACCAGAGGGTTCAGGAAATACTAGACACACTATACGCTAGGTGGGGGAACGCAAACTACGAAAAAACGCCTCTAGACTACGCGAGTGATGAGGAGCTGAAGGAACTCTACGATAAAGCAATACACATTAAGGAGGAGGATAAGGATAGGGCTATGCTCAACATGTATAGGAAGATCGCGTTGAGTAGTGAGGAAGAGTAGGGCTCAACGAAGTATAAGCTATTTTTCTTTTCTAGCTGGGTGTATGTAGTCCTTAGGTGCTTTAGCGAAGGCCTCCAGGTACTTCCTAAGTATCTTGGGTATGGTGATAGTGCCGTCGTCGTTTTGATGATTCTCTAGGATTGCTGTTATAGTTCTGGTGCTTGCTATAGCTGTTGAGTTAAGCATGTGTAGGTAGTCTTTAACCATCCCCTTCCTCCTCAAGTATTTTATGTTCAGCCTGTAAGCCTGCCAATCAAGAACATTACTACAACTCACTAACTCCCTGAACTTCCCTTGAGCAGGATACCAAGCTTCCAGGTCGTACTTCATAGCAGCTCTTAAGTTGAGTTCCCCGGAAGCTATGTTAACCACCCTGTGAGGTATTTCAAGACCTTTATAGAGCTCCTCAGCGTTCTGTATTAAGAGGTTGAACACGTCCCAAGACTGCTCAGGCATCGTGTAAGCGAATTGCTCGACTTTATGAAATTGATGGACTCTGAAGATGCCCTTGATATCCCTGCTCGCTGCGCCGGCTTCCTTCCTGAAGCACGGACTGACGCCAACGTAAAGCTTAGGCAACTCCTCCTCAGGTATCACGTCGTTAGCGTGTAGGGCTGCCAGCGGGTGTTCTGCGGTGGCTATGAGGTAGAGGTCCTCGCCCTCTATCTTGTATAGAGCGTCCCTAAACGCCGTGAATTCCTCCACGGCCTCCATATACTTACCTCTAAGCATGTAGGGAGGTAAGACTAGGACGAAACCCTTACTAGTTAAGTAGTCCATAGCGTAAGAGAGGAGGGCTAGATCGAGCCACACGATGTCCTCGAATAAGTAGTAGAATCTGGACCCAGCAACCTCCCCAGCCTTAATAGTGTCCCCAAGCCTGAGCACGTACTCGAGGACGTCGGCGTGACCCACGAACTCCTTATCAACCACTTCATAATCCATCCTAACCCCCCTCCCCTCAGTCTCGTTGAGGAAGTCGCTTAAGTGTTTCCGCTGAACCTTAGCTTTACCCCACACGCGCACTACTGCGTTGTAGGTCTCGTCAGGACCTATGGGGACCGATTCATGGAGTAGTGAAGGCATCCTATCAAGAACCGAATTTCTTTCCCTCTCCACCTCATCAAGCCTCTTCTCCATCTCAGATATCTTACTAAGTAACTCCTTAGCCTCAGTTACGGCCGCCTCCCTCTCCTCAGGCGGTAAGTCAGCTATCCTAGAACTTATTAGGTTATGCTTATGCCTCAACTTATTAAGTTCTGTTTGGGTTTTCCTCCACTCCCTATCCAACTCCAGAAACTTATCGACTAGGGAGACGTCCATAAACCTCTTCTTCAGTACCTCCCTCATCAAGTCAGGATTCTCGCGCAACACCTTCAGAGTAGACCACACCAAACCGAACACCACAAAGAATACACTAATCTAAGGCTTAAAATTATGAGGGGAGTATCAGTCTTCGTCCCCACATCACTTCTCAGTACTCGGCAAACACATCATCTACTAGACTTGAGTTAAGGGGGTTTTTATATTACGCGTGACCTTGATAATCACTGAGTCAACGAACACGACCTTCCTCTTATGCTTACTTAGGGAAGCTCTGAGAGGGAATTTAATGGTCTTCAAAACCTCGTAGCTCGAATTAACATCCCTCATCAGATCCTTAATCACCTCATAAAAACCCTCACTTAATTTATGGATCGAGTACACGGTACCGCACGTGGTCAGAGCTGTTTTAAGGAAGTCTATGTCAGCACCCCTAGACTTAACCCCGAAAGGAGGGTTCATTATGGCAACACACTCACTATCCCGGAAGGGGGATGCGTTCCTCAAATCTGCTAAGACCAGGTCGTACGGTGTGGGCGAGCTCTTGATCAATACTTCGCTAGCGACGCTAAGCGCGTCCTCATCAACATCGCTACATACTACGTACTTAGAACCAAGCATGGATGAAGCTAGCGCTAGCCTGCCGGTCCCGCAACCTAGGTCGTGTACGACACGTCCCTCAACGTCGCCGGCCATGAACGCGGACCACACTAAATCAGCGGCTATGTCAGCTGGGGTCACGTACTGTTCTAATCCTTCCTTAGGTGCCTTAAACCCAGGAACCCCGGAAATAACTATCTCCAACCACTTCTTAGATACTTTCGCCATGCTCTAGAACACCGGGATCGCCATACTCACTCAGTGATTGCTGGGAGTGCACCTCAGTTTTACTCATACTCCCTCCACGTGTGTCCACACTTAGTACACTTATAAAACCTAGTAGGTGGTTCGTCAGCTCTCCTAGTCTGCATGACGTAGTAGAACGCCTCGTCATTACCACACCTAGGACACCTAACACCCTTAACTCTGGGCATGGACTTCATGGTGTCCTCCGAAGATATCACGTATATTTTTTCTTTCTCACTATGCGTTATCTTCTTGGAGAGCGTTGGCATTTTCCTGTCTTGCGGTGAGGTCTCCTTCCTATAACCACACTTAGGGCACACTAACACTGTCTTACCTCCCTCCTTCCTAGCAACCATCAAAGACCCGCATTTAGGACAGAAATACGTCACTTCCTACACCCAATTACTGGGATTATTCAACACAGTAGCTTATATACCTCCATGAAAAACCTCTTAATAAACTCACCATACGCCAATAAGCTACTCAAGCCCTTCATCTCCAACTCCTCAATACGCGCTACCACACGAACACTCCTGCCAAAACTAGATTCTGAAACAAACCTGTTTAGGGAGTCTTCACCACCCTCAAGTAACCCCACGTGCTCCACAGATAAAGCCCCCCTCATAATCAGGTATACCACATACTCCCTACCGTCAGGGCACCTCATAAGCTCATACACCAATGCCCTAGCCTCCCTCTTCAAGCCCTCCTTCACACTCTAAAATCCATCACGTGAGTTAACGCGTCTACTGGCACGCCCCAGACTCAACTATTGAGATCCGGCACTAGCTCTGCTTACTCCTCCATGTTTAGAGCTCTACTAACTGTTTTAAGTACTTGCTCAGCCTCACCCCTAGCATTGCTAACGACTTCCTTAAGGACTTGAAGCGGGTCAGTGCCGTCAGTAACTATCCTGAGGACCGGAGTCCCTATTAAGGGATGCTCTATCACGTATGTAGCTAACCTCGTGTGCGGGTTACTCAATGCAGACTTAGCGAGAAGGTTAGCTAGGGTATGATCCTCCCCCTCAATCTCTAAAACCAATTCCTTATCAGCATACTTACGTATCCTCACATTCACCTACTCCATCCCTCAACAAACCACATACTACAGAAACCTAATAAGTCTTTAACGATGAACACGCAGTCAGGCTTGAAGCAACTCGGGTTTAGCAACCCTTCTTCCTGGCTTGATTGTATGCTTTAATGATCTGCTTCCTAGTTAGGGCGATCTCCGTCGAACTACCTACTATCGTTACCTCAACAGATGTTCTCTTAACTCTATGCTTGATTAAGGAGGCTTTCGGCCCTCTAATCTTGGTTAGTGCGTCAGCTATCTCCAAACATTCTTGTATTGACGAGCACGGTAACGAGATTTTGGCTGTGTTAGGACACATGGCGTGAGTACCTTAAACACATTTAAGGGTTCCGTACTCAGCGGATATTTTCCTACTCTCGGTAGATTTGCAGTTAGGGCACGTGAGCGTGTTGCCTTGCTTAAGTAATTCAGTCCCGCAAGCACTACAGTACGCGACGACAACACCTAATTGACGCTCCCTAACGCTGACGTGGTATGGGGGGTTCTCCGAGATTACTCGAGCTTTGAGTAGGTCGCCGGGCTTGATGTAGTCGTGCAAGCTCCTCACATATTTGTCATGCACTTGAGAAACGTGGAGTATCCCTGTGAAGGGTGTGACGTACTTAACACACCTAGAATCGCTGAGTATCTTAATTAACGCGTAGTCCTCCTTCACGGAAACAACTAAGCCGTACACAACGGTCCCAACAGCAGGTAGGTGAATCTTGTTGTTGACGCGCTTAACCTCAACTACCCTCAAGTCTACGTTGGTTACGGGATACCCTATGACCGCGGACCTAACCCTACCCTCAATCTCGTAAGCCCCGTCGCCAGGCAGGAATTCCTCGATGACGCAGACCTCATCCCCTGGAACAAGCCTTAACTTGCTGATATCCTCCAACCTCATCCAATCACCTACCACTAAACACGCGTTCTAAACTTTTATTTGTTTACGAAGTCATTATTTCTGGTGTTAGGTTTGAGTTTCACGGCTCCTGACGCTAGAGTTTGGTCTTACGTCATAGAAGCTACCGGCAAGTTTAGCGAGTCAGGGGTTTTCGTGCTTAAGCCTGACTCCCTCTACGTTAGGGCTATAGACCCATCGAGAACCGCTATGATAGAGTTTTACATCCCTAAAGAAGCTTTCGAGTCTTACGAGCCGATCACTGAGAGGACGGTCTACCTAAGCATGGAGGACTTAAGCAAAATACTTAAGAGTGCTGGGAGAAGCGATAAGCTCACGATGTCTTTCTCTGAGGACAGCATAAGGATAGAATTCTCTGACGGGGTAGTGACCAGAATGTTTAAGATGCCTCTCAGGCTTGAGATCGCGCACGAGGAGATCCCCAGCCTAGAAATAGAGTACCCGAACAAGTACGTGGTCGGTGGCGACGTACTCCATGAAGCACTAGCCAGTATTGAGAAGGTTGGCGATGTCCTCAAGATCAGCGGCGATGAGTCAACACTGAAGCTAGAGTCTGTGGGCGACTTAGGTGAGGCGGAGGTAATATTAAGTCTTGAGAGAGGAGTTTTAAGAGAAGCTGAGGTGAGGAACCCGGGCTTCGAGGTCTCTTACAGTATTGATTACCTATCCTACATGAAGAAACCTATTAAGTCAAGCGATGAGGTAGTGGTGTTGGTGGGTAGTGACCTACCGATATGTCTTGAGCTGAGGTTCCCTTCAGGGAGTAAGCTGAGCTACTACGTCGCGCCGAGAACAGAGTGAGTAGAGTGGGTAGTAACCTCCAGAAACTACTTAGGGAGTATTACAAGACATCAAGTGAGTTCCTACTACCCGAGGACTTCATACTCAGAGAATTCGCTTTCCAAACACTTAACGGGAGCTTCGTTAGGCACCTATCCTTCCAGAACGTAGCTGAGTTCAGGGAATTCCTAGTCAAGGAAACCCCTAAAAACTCTTACTACTCGGTGGCTCTCTACAGCGACCCGGCAGCGCAGAAAATAGAGGATAAAGGATATATATTCGCTGAGTTATTCTTCGATATAGACGTCGATCACTTACCGGAGTGTAGCACGATAGAGTACCAATTAGTTCCTGAGGCGTCACTGAGCGTAGTTAGCGAGGATTGTGTGGAGGTCGGTAAGCAGGAGCAGTTAAAACTGCTTGATATTTTGACGTACTTCTTCGGCTTCAGCATGAGCGAGATCAGGATGTACTTCACCGGTCATCGAGGCTTCCACACCTTGGTGAGGTCGAGAGACGAGGATTGGATGAAGCTCACGTCGAAACAAAGGAGGGAGTTGGTTGACTTCATTAAGTTAAGAAAGGCTGAGAAGCTAGTTGGTAAGGGTAGGAAAGCAAAGTCTCTTAAACTCACGGCACTCTATGTTAGAACGCTTAAGTTACTGGAGACTGACCCAACCATGAGTTTCGACGAGGCCTTAAGCAGTGTCAAGGTAGAGATAGACGAGTTAGTCACACCGGACCTCACTAAGCTGGCTAGGGTTGTGAATACATTGAACGGTAAGACAGGTTTTAAGGTGACTCTACTATCTAGCGAGTCAGAATTAGTGAGCTTCACCCTCAGCCCACGCTTATCACCTTTCAGGAAGGACGTCGAGGTAAGACCACTGTTTTCTTCTAAGAGGGAGGTAAGAATACTTGATTACGAGTTAAGGCTTGTTAAGGGTAAGAGCATCGTCGTGCCTGGGTGGGTCGCTGTCTACCTAGCCTTGAACGAGGTTGTTGAGATAATTTAACGGATTTTTATTCGGTGGTTGCCTTAATTTTAACGGGGCGTCTTAGTGCTTAAGGACCTGCTTAAGAATGAGTTGACTGACTTAAAGTTAGCTAGGCTGAGTAGGGAGGTTGTTGAAGGCATCGTTAGAGAGGTCACGTCATTAATGGATTGGTGCTTGAGTATTCCTGTCATCGAGGTTTGCGAGAAAGAGGTAGCAATGATTAAAGACATTTCTGAGAAGCTAGCGAACGTTAGGTTAAGTAAGATCCTGGAAACAGACCCCAACACGTTAGATGCCGCAAACGTTGACGTAGAGTTCCTGAGTATCTTGGTTAAGGCAGTCAGGAAGTATGAGAGGCTTGTCTTTATGGGTCTCCTAGACTCTGAAGGTAACGTGCCTGTCATGATAACCTCAGACTACTTAACCGTAGGTGCTCATAGATACTCGAAAGGCTCCCTAACACTACTTAAGTCTCACCTAGCATTACTCTTGGAGGTAGCCGGGTTAGTAAGGATAGTTGAGGCATGAATGACTAAGGATCAAGACCTTCAGTTATGTGTTTTAAGCCAAACTAACCACCCATTTCCGGGGTCAGGAAGGTCACGCTATCACCGTCTCTGAGCACGTGGTTTAAGCTGAATACGCCAACCCCGTTAACTGATATGTAAAGAAAGAGTCTTCCTTCAAGAATCCCCTCCCCAACCCTCCTACTAATCTTGTCTTTAATGACTTTAAGGAGATCCGCTAGCGTAGATCCATCACTTAACTCAACCTCATACACTCTCCTACCCTCAACCAAGTCGCTAGCTCTACCTAGGAAGGTAACGTAGACTTTCAAGACCTCACCACCAATAAATAACTCGTTAACAAACTATTAATTATGATTTAATGCAGTTAATAGTAACCGTCTACACTAGACTTTCATGATCTAGACATAGCGTCTTATCAAGAATCCTATAACTAAAATTCTCGGTTCTATGTATTGTTGTAATATGGTAATTTAGTAATTGAAAATACCAAAATACTTATAAACTTTGTAATTTAAGTAAATTTGGTGAGAATATGAGTGAAGAGTTTAGGAAGGAGTTGGAGAGATTGATTAATGAAATTAAGTCACGTGTTGACGCACTTTCTGAGGAAGTTGAGGAATTATGTGAGAGTGGCGAGTACTACAGGGCTTTCAGGAAGTGGTCTGAGGGAATATCGAAGGTCTTGAGGGATTTCAGGGGTTCGTTAAGTAGGTTGAGTGAGTGGATTAGGGAATCTAAGCTTAGTGAGAGTGAAGTTAAGGAATCTATTGACTACCTGAAGAAGAGTCTTGAAGAAATTCTTGAGAAGATTAATGAGGTTAATGAAGCACTTAAGGAGCGAGGAAGGAAAGGCTTCAAGATGTTCATCGGTGTAGGACCTCATAGGTACACGAGAGAGATCTTTAAAGGACTTGAAGACACAATAGAGGGCGTCGTGGAGGGTGTTGAGAGAGCTATTGAAGCTTTTGAAGAATCACTAACTAAGTCTACTCAAGTAATCTCAGTAAGACTTAAGGAGAAAGACTTAGAGGTGGTGGACCAGCTAGTAGATGCGGGAATCTTCAAAAGCAGGAGTGAGGCAATAGCGTATTTCACGAGGAAAGGCATAGAATCAAGCAAAGAATGGATAGAGAAAGCACTAGAGCAAGCAAAGAAGATAAAAGAATTACAAGACTCGATAAGAAAGGAACTAGGAGAACATGGTACTGAACGAGAGGACGAGAGAAAACACTGACCCCCACTCTTTAGGGCAGGGCTTTCAGTTGCGATAAAACCTAAAAACTCTAACACGAAAAATACTTGGCGTGAGCCGCCGTAGCTCAGCCGGGTAGAGCACCGGCCTCGTAAGCCGGGGGTCGCGGGTTCGAATCCCGCCGGCGGCTCCAAACCCCGTACTGACCTCTACTCAACTAGTAAACCAAGTAAACACAGCTGTTCATTACTTTGATATAATGTTGAAG
>CAYZXH010000037.1:0-17062 GCA_964482405.1 uncultured Desulfurococcaceae archaeon
GTAGTTTCCTGATCTTAAGCCCGTAAGCTACGTTGTCGAAGACGCTCATATGGGGCCATAAAGCGTAGTTCTGGAAAACCATCGCGGTACCTCTCTCGTAAGGCTTGGTGTACGTGACGTCCTCGTCGTCGAAAAATACGTGTCCTGAGTCAGGGTACTCGAAACCAGCTATTATTCTCAGCGTGGTTGTCTTGCCGCAGCCTGAGGGTCCTAACAACGTGAAGAACTCGCCCTTAGCTATGTCTAGTTCTACGTCTTTAGCTGCGTACACGTTGCCGAATCTCTTCACCACCCTCCTCAAGCTAACTTTAGTCATTCTCACACACCTATGAACGCGTACCTCTGCTTCAAGAATACATTGGTCACGAAGATTATTAATAATTGCGTCACCACTATTAAGACAGCCATGGCGGCAGCTAACTGAAGCCCTGCCAAGCGCCCGCCAGTCAGAAAGTCCATCATGACGGCGGTGAGGGGTTTTTGCCCGGCTACTATAGCCCCCACAGTAACTGAAACGCTCGTCTCAGCCACTGAGTACACGAAGGCTAGTAAAGCGCCGCTGAGGATGTTGAGACCCAGTAGTGGTATGACTACAGTTGCTAAGGTTCTCAGTCTCGAAGCACCTAAGTTCATCGCTGCTTCCTCGTAAGCCACGTGTACTTGCTGCAAGCCCGCGTAAATCACTCTGGTAGCGAAAGGCGATCTCCTAACCGTGTAAGCTAGGACGACCAGCAACCACGGACCGTAAATTGAGAGAGGGTCTAGGAAAGTGTCTTTGAAAGGCCATGAAGTAAATAATATTATGTATCCGGAAGCTATAGCCAGTCCCGGTATGGCTAGCGGTGATGTGCTAATCATGTCTAAGACCTCATTCAGTGTCTGAAGCCTACTCCTGGCAGCCACGTAAGCTGATGAAAGACTTAACACCGTTATTATGGCCGTAGCAATCACCGCATACCTGAGACTATTACTTAAGCCCGTTATTACGTCGGAGTTCGTGAGTATGTTTGCGAAGTGTTCTAGGGTGAAGCCCTCCGGGTACGCTCTAGACCACCTAACACTGAAAGCCGTTATGAAAACACCTATCTGCGGCATGGCCGTGAACAGCATAACTGGGAATACCACAAGGTATATTATCAGACTACCGACTAGTTTAGGCTTCCTAACCCTAGGTATCCACCTACCACCCCTACTCAACATAGCGTACTGCCTCAGCGACACGTACTTCTTAATCCCGAAGAATATGGCTAGTGCGAGGGCTAGCAAGACTATGGATAAGGCGCCGACGTAAGCCCCGACCTCACCTATGTTTTGAGCGGCTTTGATGTTACTGTAGATGCTGTAGGAGAGTACGTCGTAGAAGCCGTAAGCTATTGGGCCGCCCCAAATCCTCCATAGAGAAGATAAAGACTACAGCAGCACCAGCCGCTAGGCCGGGTAGCGAGAGGGGTAACGTGACACTCCTGAAAAGCTTAAAGCCCTTAGCCCCTAAGTTCTCGGCCTGCTCCTCCAGACTCGGGTCTATCAACATCATGCTTGAGTACACGTTTAAGTAGACTATAGGCCAGAAAGCCATAGACTGAGTTAATATGACGCCGAACATCCCGTCCACGTTAATCTTGAGAGGCAAGCCAATCACAGTGTTAATAATGTATGAGAAGAGCCCGTCAAACGAGAACAGCTTCCTTATTACGAACGCGTTAACGAATGGGGTCATTAATAACGGCATGTAAGCTATGACACGCATGAGTAACTTACCCCTAAAATCATAACGCGCCATTATGAAAGCCACGACCAAACCTAACACAGTAGTGTTTAATGTGACTAGAGAAGCTATTATTAGAGTATTAGGTATGACCCCGAAATTCCATCCTATGAAATTAACTAGCGTAGCACCACCTAACTGAGATATTTTCACAGGCTCCGTGGTTGAGTACGTTCTGAAGAGTCTGGGATCACTGAATAACTCGATAAGTGAATAACCTGTTTTAGCACCGCTAACCAATCTCTCCAGCGTGAAAGCTAGTGGGAGTGAGATCATGTCAGCTAAGGGCAGTATGAGGAACAGGAAGAATAAAGCAAGAGAGAAAATCATCATGAGAATCAGCACACTATCTAAGTACCTGAGACTACTCCTTATATTCAAACTCCTCTAACCCCCTAAACCTAAGATTAATTTCCAGAATTTAAAGAAGCAACTTAATACGCGGTAGTCTTCCTAGGGTGGGTGAGGTGTTTTAAGTATTCGTGATATTGGTGTGAGTATATTCCATTCATCTAGTGTTCTTACGTAGGTTTATTTTGGCGACGCCATTCTTTACCTTTATCTCGTAATTATCTAGATTAATGCTGGTCGTGAGCGTTATTAGCTTCTTGATATTACGTCCCCTATACCTGAAAAGTATCTCTATTCTTGAAGTATCAACTGGGCGTATAATCACTGAGTTAGGGTCTTGATCCGAGACCTCTGCTAGTATCCTTACGTGATCCGGGTACTCCCTCACCTCAACTAGAGGATCCTGCATTAAATACTTGCCATGGTTCTCGTAAGGTTCGAAGACCCTGTTCTTAGGTGTCTCTCTCTTCTCCTCCCCAGCCACTCGCCTAACCTCCCACATTATACTAGACTCAGGTATTTTAAACAGAGTTCTCGCTCGTCAGCTCCGAAAGGGAAGCTTTCAGTCATAAAGTTAATAATTAGAGTTAATATAGGTGTGTAGGTAGTTAGGACGGTATGGTGAAGGAGCCTTACGAGCTTGAGTGGGTGGATGTGGCTGCTTTGATTAAGGCTGTGAAGCTAGCTGAGATTATCAAGCCTTCGCAGCAAGCTAAGAGGAATGCTTTCAAGGAGTTCGGGGTTCTCGGGACTAGGCGTGACCCCCCTCTCACAGCCATATTCTATAACATAATGTTGAGGCTGGGCATCATAGACAACTTAATCAAGGAATTCTCAGGCGTTACCAACCCACTACTCCTGGAAGCTAATCTCAGAGCGGCTCTCAGGGTCTTTATTGGCTTGATGGTCTTCAGTAGAGATAGGGTTAGGTTCAGGGATCTCGATAAGATCAAGAATAAGGTCTCCCAATATCTTTCGGAAGCAGCTCACCCCTTCGTCGGTATGTGGTTCTGGGACTTAATAGATAAGTTAATGAGTTACGAGTATAAACCTAAGACGCCTGAGGAAGAACTTACCTTGAAGTACTTGCTACCGGCATGGTATATCAAGAAAATAAGTGAGTTAATTGGTGAGGGCGAAGCTGCAGAGCTACTCAAAAGCTTCTTGAAGACTCCTAAAATATCTGTGAGGGTAAATACTCTGAAAGCCACTGTTGAGGAGGTCCTTAAAGAACTTAAAGAAAGCAAAGTTAAGGATCTTGAAGTATCTCAGGTAATTCCTACCGTGATAAGGTTTAAAGGACCTTACAACTTCGATAACTCTAGACTCTTAAGAGAGGGCAAGATAGTTATTCAAGATGAGTCAGCTGCGTTAGCCGCTATACTGCTTGACCCTAAACCGGGTCAGGTAGTGGTTGATTTAGCTGCGGCTCCCGGAGGTAAGACAGAACTCATCGGTGAGTTAATGAGGAATGAAGGAGTTATCTACGCTTTCGACGTGGATACTAAGCGTATTAGTAGGATGCGGAGATTACTTGAGAGGACGGGAATCACCATAGTCAAGATTTACGAGAAGGACGGGAGGGAAGCGCCTAAAATAGTTGGTGAGAACGTGGCTGACAGAGTCCTTGTGGACCCTCCGTGCAGTTCCGACGGAACCTTAATGAAGAACCCTGACCTGAGGTGGAGACTCCTAGAAGAAGAGGTTCCTAAGCTGGCTCAACTTCAGTACGAGTTGTTGCTAGCGGGTCTGAAGATGCTTAAGCCTGGCGGATACCTGTTATACTCGACATGCTCACTCCTTAAAGAACAGGGTGAGGACGTGATACAGCGTGTCGTCAAGAAGAAGAAAGCTAAGATAGTACCTATTAAAGGACCTTATGAGGAGGGCTTTCTACCAGGCACTATGAGGGCCTGGCCCCACAAACATAACACGACAGGCTTCTTTTACGCTCTCCTCACTAAGGGGTGATGGCTCGTGAGTCCCGTGCCGCGTCACAAGATCCAGAGAATCCCTGAGTTTAGGGAAGTCGTTTATGATGAGGGGAAGTGGGATTTACTAGCTAAGCTGAGGTCGAGGGCTACCCGAATAGTTGAGGATTTAAGTAGCTGCGGCGTGAGCGCCGCCGTACACGGCTCCCTAGCAAGAGGAGATGTGACGCCGATCAGCGACATAGACGTGGTCGTAACGTACCTAACACAACCCTACAGGATCGTGTTCTGCTTAGAGAGACTTAACTACATCATACACAAGCAGTACATAGTTAAGGCGACGCCTGCGTCAACCCCTAAGGCGTATATAGAGTTAGATCCAGAGGGTAGGGAAGTAGTATCATTTCCTCTTAAGGAGACCAACCCGACGGAATGGGAATTCTATAAGTTTGGAGGGCTCGTGACTCTTGAAGAACTGAAGGGAAACGTTAGGAAGCCGGGCGTGAATAAAAACCTGGTGCTAATCATTCCAACCGAGAGGGGGCATCTTGAGGCGCCGGTCATTAACTACGAGGGTTACGTAGCTTCAGTTCTAGGGGTCTCAATCAACGTAGTTAATGAGAGGGTTAGGCTTCTCAGCAGGCGGGACGAGGTTGGTAGGACCGGGACGTACCTCAAGTACGTGTTAAGAATTGGGGAGAGTTTTGAGGAGGCTCTGTCCAGGTTAGCTAAGGAAGGAAAGCTAAAACTAAGCTAGGAATCGTTTCCCAGTTACTTCAACCTCTGTATTATCTCGTTAAACTTGCTTACGAATCTCCTAGCTCTCTCAGAATCTACGGGATTGCCTGCCTTGCCGTTCGTCTTAATGTATGAGCCTACTATCACGCCGTCAGCCTTCTTCAACAATATCTCAAGATTCTCCGGTGTTGCGCCACTACCTACTAAGACGGGAACGGGGGAGATACTCTTCACCTTGCTTAAGAACTCTACGTCAGGTTCTTCCCCGGTTCTAGGTCCTGTCACTATTAACGCGTCAGCCCTCCCTCTCTCCACTACGTCGGTGACGAGCTCTTCCAGGGGCTCTGCACCGCCTTTAACAAGGCTTTGTTCCTTGTATGCTAGGTAACTCAGGCTACTCCCGTGCTTACACACAATATCAGCGTATATCTTCACTCCTGGATAGTTAAACCTGACGTTCCTAAGCCTCGGTGCTTCAGGTTCTATAATCCCTGAATCCGTTATCAAGGTCTCAACTAATGAGTTCACTCTGATAAACCTGGCTCCCGTAGCTAAGGCTACGGAGTAAGCTTCGAGACCTGAATTCCTCAAGAGGTTAATCCCTACGTCAATCCTCACAGACTTAACGACTTCCCTAGCTACGACCGTAAAAGCCGCCAGGGTTAGAGGGTCCCTAACTCTCTTCAAGAAAGGCGCGTCACCAAAGTTTTCCACGATAATCCCACCATACCCTAACTCCTCAAGTATTTTAGATTCCTTAACAGCTCTCTCAACAACTTCTTCTACTCCTGCCTCACCAGCATAGTGGGTGCTAGGCAATCTAGGAAGATGTATTACGCCGACCAACAATTTCCGCGAACTCCCCACGCCCGACAACACTCTTAAACCCTACCGTAAGTATGGTTACCCTAAAAATAATTATTTTAATGGCTAGGAGGTGAAAGTGTTTGGTGCGTGTAATTGGTTCGTATTATAGGGATTGACCCAGGAACTAAGACTATGGACCTATGCTTATTAGAGGATGGTGTGGTTAAGGGTGAAGTAATTCTCGAGTCTAGTGAGGTAGCGTTTAAGCCTGAACTGCTCGCAAAAGCCGTTGAGAAGTTATCTCCTTATGACCTCATCGTAGGTCCTTCAGGCTACGGGGTTGAAGTAACTTACATTGATGAAATACCTGACGACGTTTTCGAGGATTGGTACTATACCTACATACTCTTAACGACTAAGGAGGAGATCAGACACGGTATTGCCGGGGGTGACGTAGGTTCATATATTTACTACGCGATGGCTAAAACGATGATTGAGTTTAAGAAACGCCGACTCCCAGTAGTCTTCATCCCCGGCATCATAAACCTCCCCACAGTACAAGAATTCAAGAAGTTAAATAAGATTGATTTAGGGACTGCGGATAAGTTGGCGGTCACAGTCCTCGCAACACACCTACAGGCTGAGAGACTTAGAATACCTTATAGCGAGGTCTCCTTCATCTTATCAGAGTTAGGTTTTGGTTACAACGCTGTTGTGGGGGTTAGTAAGGGTCTCGTTAAGGACGCGTTCGGCGGGACTACGATGCCTGGTCCAGGCTTCTTATCGATGGGTTGCGCCGACCTAGAGTTAGTTCAGTTAGTTAAGAACTGGACAAAAACCGACGTGTTTACCGGCGGACTCTCCTACGTTTCCGGCTGTAGAACTCCTGAGGAACTGGTAGAGTGTTCTATTAACAGACCTGAATGTCTTGACTTACTAAACGCTATGGTTGACGGGGTCATGAAAGCTGTTCACGCTCTAACGTACAGCGTGGGGGTGCCTAAGGAAGTGCTTTACTCTGGAAGACTCTCTAGAATCAGTTTTATCAGGGACTTACTAATAAGCAGTATTAAAGACTCTGCAGTTTTGAGTTCTGTGAGGGTTGCGCCAGTAGGGGGTCTACCAGGAGCTAAAATAACTAAGGAGACCGCGCAGGGTTACGCGTTAGTCGGGGACGGCGTAGCCGGCGGTCTTTTCAAGGAGTTAATTAATCATATGCGTATTACGGAAGCTAAGGGGAGCGCGCTCGATTACGTAAGGCATCCTAAGTTTGATAGGAGAAAGCTTGTCAGGTTTAAGTGACTGAGCGTCACTTCCTTCACGGAGGAACTACGCGTGGGTTTCTGCGTATTCGTATCTCGTTTCACTAAAGATAATTAAGTGTTTGTGGCGATGCCTCGTTAACGTATGAACGGGTGGTGAATTTTTTATTTTGTTTACGTAAATTCTGTGTTTTAATCCTTTCACGGTAAGAAGATTCGGTGATTAAATTTTGTGGGATTATAAGAGGCCTTTGATAGTTGTTCCACCTCCCGGTCCCAAAGCTCTCGAATGGATTAAACGTGATGAAGCGTTGCTCTCAACTTCCTTGACTAGGACAGCTCCCCTAGTCCCTGCAGAAACTGGTTACGTCTGGGTTAAGGATGTTGACGGCAACGTATTCCTGGATTTCGGTTCTGGGATAGCCGTGACGAACGTTGGTCATAGACATCCAAGAGTCGTTAAGGCTATTAAAGAGGTTGTCGACTTACTTGACCACACAAACTCCTGTGATTTCTACAGCCATCTCCAGATAGTTTACGCTGAGAAGCTGCTCCCGCTAGTACCCGGAGACTTTAAGAAGAGGATCTTCTTCGGTAATTCAGGAACCGAGTCCGTGGAATGCGCTTTGAAGGCTGTTAAATGGCACTCTCCCGGTAAGCCGTACATACTGGGTTTCGTGCCGGGCTTCCACGGAAGAACCATGGGTTCCCTATCATTCACTACAACCAAGCTTAGTGCTAGGAGGAGGTTCTTCCCATTCATGCCCGGAGCTGTGCACGTCCCGTTCCCCAACACTTATAGATGCCCCTTCAAAGGGCTTGAGGGTGATGAGTGTGTTGACGCGGTCTTATCCTACATGGAGGACTTCTTATTCCAGCACGTGGTCCCCCCAGAGGAGATCGCTGGGGCGATAATCGAACCAATACTCGGTGCCGGAGGTGTTGTGCCAGCACCCGAGAAATTCTTAAGGGAACTATATAGGATGAGCAGAAAGTACGGGTTCTACTTGATAATAGATGAGGTTCAGACAGGTTTCGGTAGAACAGGTAAGTTATGGGCAGTGCAACACTACGAGGACGTAATACCTGACGTGATGACGATGTCTAAGGCTGCCGCGAACGGGTTGCCTTTCGGCCCCTGCGTCGCTAGAGCTGAGTTACTTGAGTGGGAGCCGGACGCACACGAGAACACTTTAGGCGGTAACCCTATAGTGGTCGCCGCGGCTATAGCCGTCCTGGACGTAATCTTAGAAGAGAAGCTTCCTGAGAACGCCGCTAAGCAGGGCGAGTACTTAATGAAGAGGCTGAACGAGCTTAAGGACAGGTATGAGGAGATAGGGGATGTGAGGGGTAAGGGGTTGATGGTCGGTGTTGAGTTCGTTAAGAGTAAGGACACGAAAGAACCTAACAAGAAGTTCAGGGAGAGGGTTATAGAAGAAGCTTTTAAGAGGGGCTTAATATTGTTAGGCGCTGGCATCTCCTCCCTAAGATTACAGCCACCCCTCGTCATCAGGGAAGAACACGTTGACGTAGCTGTTGAGATATTAGAGGAATCTATTAAGAGTGCTAAAACTTAAATTATGAGAGGTTAGGCATGAGCTCAGTCATAAGACTGTTTTTCGAGCCTGAGTCCGTGGCAGTCATAGGAGCTTCCAGAGACCCCTCGAAGACAGGTCATGTGATACTTAAGAACATTGTTGAGGGAGGGTATAAGGGGAGGATATACCCTATCAACCCCTCAGCCAACGAGATCCTGGGCCTGAAATGCTATAAGTCTGTTCTGGAAGTCCCCGAGAATATAGACTTGGCTGTCGTGGTAGTCCCCGCCAGATTAGTGCCCAGCGTGATCGACGAATTAGGTGTCAAGAAGGTTAAGGCAGCCGTGATAATATCCGGTGGTTTCAGGGAAACCGGGACTCAGGAGGGTCATAGGCTGGAGGAAGAACTCAAGAATAAAGCTAGTAGCAATGGCGTGAGGGTTTTAGGGCCTAACTGTCAAGGAGTGAATAACCCACACATCGGGTTATGTGCTTCGTGGCCGTTAATAAAGAGTAAGGGGCCTCTAGCCATAGTTTCCCAGAGTGGTACCATAGCGGCTGCCTTCGAGTTATGGGCTGAGGAGGAGGGTATTGGGGTGAGTAAGATGGCGGCTTTAGGGAATAAGATAGACGTGGACGAGACTGATTTACTGGAGTATTTGAGGGATGATGTCGACACAAGAGCTATCGCCATGTACATAGAGAGTGTTAGGGACGGTAGGAGGTTTTTGAGGGTAGCTACGGAGACTAGTCTTAAGAAGCCTGTGGTAGTCCTCAAATCTGGCAGAACCCCCTCAGGCGTGAGAGCGGTAGCTTCACACACAGGCTCGCTAGCAGGTTCTTACGCTATCTACTACTCAGCTTTCAGGAAAGCAGGCATAGCAGTTGCCGACACCATAGAGGAACTATACGATATAGCTAAGGGTCTGGCCTTACTACCCAGGACAGACGGTGAGAGAATCCAGATAGTCACTTCCTCAGGTGGTTCAGGGATAGTTTCCGTGGACTACGCTGAGATGCTAGGTCTGAGGCTAGCTAGCCTAGAAGATTCTTCTAGAGAGAGCTTACGCAGTGAGTTACCGACTCACTGCATAGTAGGTAACCCACTGGATCTTACGGGGGATGCTGACGCGGAGAGATACGATAAAGTATTGAAGGTCTTGGTTAAGGATCCTAACATAGATGTAATCCTAGCCATATTCGGGGACCCAATACCAGGCGCTAGTGAAGTCATTAAGAAATGGTTTAACTTAGGGAAAACCATAGTTCCTGTATACATAGGTGGGGGTTCTGTGGAGGTCGTGGAGAGGAGGAAAATGCATGAGTCCCGGATCCCGACGTTCAAGACCCCTGAGCGGGCGGTTAAGGTAGTGAAAGCCTTAGTAGACTACACCAAGTTTTTAAAAATGCATCAGGCTTCATAAGACTTCATTAAAGCTTTACCTCCTCGTTACCTGCACACCTTAATAACAGTTCACTAGAATGAATTAATCCATGCTTAAAACGTGGGTAATACGTTACTTACTTGTGGTGTTGTGGTAGTGCATATTGTTGGTTTAGATAAGCCGGGAAGTAGGTTCTTGCTTCAAGGAAACGAGGCAGTAGCTAGAGGTGCTCTGGAGGGAGGGGTTCAAGTAGCTACAGGCTATCCTGGCACACCTTCATCGGAAGTCATTGAAACCCTGGCTGAGATAGCCAGGGATCACAGCATTCACGTGGAGTGGTCTGTTAACGAGAAGGTGGCTTTCGATGTTGCTGTCGGTGCTGCCAGTGTTGGTGCTCGCGCTCTAGTGACCGCTAAGAACGCTGGGGTTAACTGGTACATGGACATGTTTGCTACAGTGGTTTATGGAGGGCTTCCCGGAGGTCTTGTCGTGTACGCTGCTGATGATCCAGGAGCTTTCTACAGTTCTACGGAGCAGGACACGAGACCCTTAGCTAGGAGCGTTGGTGTGTTGATATTAGAGCCTACCGACCAGCAAGAATCTAAGGAGATGGTGAGGCTAGGTTTTGATTACTCGGAAAAGTTTGAGTTGCCTGTTTTCGTAAGGTCAGTGACTAGGATCAGTCACTCAACGGGTGACGTGACGTTCGGCGAGATTAGGAGGGAGAGGAATAAAGTCTTTTTTAACAGACATTACGGGTTGCCTTTCAGGTACAACGTTTACGGACCCTACAAGTATAGGGGTGAGGTAGGTCCTTCAGCTAAGCACGCGTGGCAGCTGGAAAGACTAGACAGTATTAAAGAATTCGTCGAGGAGGTGCCTTTCAACTGGGTTGAGGAAGGTAACGTAGACGTGGGTGTGGTGGCTTCAGGTATAGGGTACTCCTACGTTAAGGACGCTCTAGCAAGGCTGGACAGCAGTGTCAAGCCCTGGATCTTTAAGGTAGGGACTCCTTACCCGTTCCCGACCAAGAAACTATCTAAGTTCTTAAGTAACTTAAGGGAGGTCTTAATTGTTGAGGAAGGAGACCCTCTCGTTGAGGAGCAGGTTAAGGCTTTAAGCAAGGATTGTTGTCCTGAGATTAAGGTGTTAGGTAGGGGTTCAGGCACTATAAGGAGTTTCGGCGAGTTAGGGCTTGCACAGGTTTTGAGAGCCGTCTCTAATTTAGTGGGTTCTAAATATTATGAACCTAGTGATGAGAGGGAAAGGATTAAAGCTGAGATAAGGAAGATCATAGCCCCGAGATCCTCGATGATGTGTGCTGGTTGCCCTCATCTAGGTACATACTGGGTGCTTAGGTTCGCTCTACACAAGACAGTCAACAAGTATAGGGATAGGTTTAAGGGTGCTTGGATAGTTAACGGCGATATAGGTTGTTACGAGATGGGCGGTTACGGACTCTTCGCTAAGGAAATAGAGCCTTCAAAAGAGAAAGTCACTAAGAGAGTGAGCTTCGATAACCCGTACGAAATACTTGATACTAACTACATCATGGGTGGGGGTATAGGCGTCGCTCAGGGACAGTACCACGCCGGTTACGTGGAAGGCCCTATAATAGCTGTGGCAGGTGACTCAACGTTTTTCCACGCGTGCATGCCCGCACTACTTAACGCAACCTATAATAAAGCCGCTATAACCTTCTTGGTGTTAGATAATTCTTGGACGGCCATGACGGGGCATCAACCAGCGCCGACAACAGGGATTACGGCAGTGGGCTCGCCGAGCAGGGTCTACAAGATCGAGGAGATTGCTAAAGCTTTAGGTGTGGATGACGTGTGGGTTGTTGATCCGTATGACTTGAAGAACGCTGAGGAATCATTATTGAAAGCCATCGACAAGACTGTGAACGAAAATAAGACTACCTTAGTTATCTTCAGGCGGGAATGTGCCCTACAAGTAGTTAGGAGGCTCACTAGGGAAGGGAAAGTAATAACCCACTACTTAGTTGACGTCAGTAAATGCGTGGGTTGCAGGCTATGCGTTCAGTTAGGTTGTCCGGCTATAGGGTGGGATAAGAACGCTAAGAAAGCCTTCATAGACCCCACCCTCTGCGTTTCATGCTCCCTCTGTGCCCAAATATGTCCGGTGAAAGCGATAAAGCCTTCAACTGAGAAGGTGGTGGGCGTTAAGGAGGTGTGACCCATGAAGTATTATCATATAATGATAGCTGGTGTTGGGGGTCAGGGTAACTTACTCCTCTCAAGGATCATAGGCGATGCCGCGCTTTCTAAGGGATTAAGGGTTAGGTTAGGGGAAACCTTCGGCGCTGCTCAGAGAGGTGGGTCAGTACACTCTCATGTGAGGATAGGCAGGGAAGTTTACGGTCCTTTAATGCTTGAAGATGAGGCAGATGCTTTACTGGCTTTAGAACCTTTAGAAGGATTAAGACGAGGTGTTCAGTACTTGAAGGAGAGGGGTCTCGCGATCTTGAATACTAGGAAGGTTAGCTCGATCGACGTTAATGTAGGTGTGGCTGAATACCCCACCATAGATGAAATAATAGAGTCTTTCAGAAAGCTAAATGCTAGGATAGTGTACCATGACTTCACGAAGATTGCGGAAGAGGTTGGGTCCCCGAGATTAATGAACGTCGTAATGCTAGGGGTATTCGCAGGCATTGCTGAGAACGAGATTCCCTTCACCATAGAGGATCTGAAGACCGCTATAAGGAGTAGAGTCCCTCAAAGATGGGTTGAGTTGAATCTACGTGCTTTTGACGCAGGTTATAAATTCTCTAAAGGTTATGTCATGAAGTGATTTTTCCTGTAAAGAGTCTAGTACTGAAGTATCTTGCTGCGTAGTCTGGGAGAACAGTAACTATTTTCTTCCCTTCACCGATACTGAATCTCCTGGCTATTTTAATAGCCGCCACTACGTTAGCTCCTGAAGATATGCCTACGGCAAGTCCTTCAAATCTTGCTAACCTCTTAGACATCTCTATCGCTTTCTCAGAATTGACTACCTCGAAGTGATCTATAAGGTGTTTATACTTCTTGATAATGTTTGGCACGAAGCCGTCTCCGACACCCTCTATTTCGTGCCTGCCCCACGGACCTTCAACTCCTGTGTAGAACCAGTTGTAGGCAACGGGGCATTCAGCGGGTTCCGCGCCAACTATTAAGGTTTTGGGGTTAACTTCCTTAAGTTTCTTAGCAACCCCTACTAAAGTCCCTCCAGTACCTACGTGAGCTACGAAAGCGTCAACAGGACCTAACTGATCGATTATTTCTTTTCCGGTAGTCTCGTAGTGTGCCTCGACGTTCGCTTCATCATCCCATTGATCTAGGAAAACGTACTTGTCAGGGTGTTTCCTCTCAAGTTCTTTGCCGTACTCCAAAGCTTTGAAAGCGTCTGACTCACCCCCAGGCACCCTAATTATTTCAGCGCCATAATGCTCAATCAATAAAAACCTCTCTCTACTCATTTCCTCCGGTATCACTATGACTACCTTATAACCTAGCGCTGCCCCTAAAGCAGCGAAGGCTATTCCAGTGTTACCAGTAGTTGCCACTACTATAGCTTTGTCCTTATTTAACCTACCCTCCCTCTCAGCCTTCTTAATCATGTAGAGAGCCATCCTGTCCTTAACACTACCTGAGGGGTTCATGAACTCTAACTTAACCCAGATCTCGGCCTTCACATCCTCAGGCACCACCCTCCTGAGCCTTATCACGGGGGTCCCACCAATCACATCCGCTATTGACTCACCAACCTTCATTTGCTGATACCACCGAGATTCTAAGGGAAACCACCCTTATATAAAATATTTCAAGAATTCTGAAGAAAAATTATGGGTAAATACCTGACTTAACGTATATTTTTATTTGCTCACATTAATTGAGATGGGGTGTATGGCCTGACGTATCCAGTCATAGACCTACATGAAGATATCTCATTATATTTTTTAACGTTCGGCGGGGGACAACCCTTAGCAGATTTTAGAGATGACTTGAGTGGTAGGGACGCAGACATACCTAAGTATGTTCGCGGTAATGTGAGGTTAGTGTTCTCATCGATTTTCCCAGGCACGCACACCTTCGACGTGAAATTACTTGAGCAGAGGGAGAAGGATAGGTGGTTACCCAGAGTTATCATGAGGTACCCACAACTGCAGGTTTTCGAGCATCTCAAGATCTATTACTCACTTTCCGAAGCTTACGGCGTGAAAATAGTTGAGTCTTTAAGGGACGTTGAGGACGTTATAAGGTCAAGTGATTATAGGTTAGGGTTCCTCATTCACGTGGAGGGTGCTGACGCGATTGACGACCCTTATGACCTAGTACTCCTCAAGAAGCTTGGAGTGAGATCATTAGGGCTGACCTGGAACTACAATAATAAGTGGGGGTCTTCCTGCGCTTCAAGCAAGGACTACGGGTTAACTCCTGAGGGTGAGGAACTCGTTAAGCACGCTAATAAGCTAGGCATAATAATAGACTTAGCACACGCAAGCAAGAAGACAGCGGTCGACGTACTCCAAATATCTAGGAAGCCCGTCATGATAAGCCACGCTAACGTTAGGTCAGTGCATGATCACAGGAGAAACGTTGACGACGAAATACTAGAACTCCTCTCATCAAATAACGGCTTAATCGGGATGTCTTTCGTAAGCTCCTTCATATCACCTAAGAAGAGAGCCAGTGTTGAAGACTTAATTAATCACTTCATGTATGTTTATGAGAGATACGGCTCAAACATATTAGCGATAGGGACTGATTTCCACGGCCTCCTAGGTCTTCCAGGCCCTGAGGGACTTGAGTCTATCGATAAGGTGCAGACGCTCTTAAACGCGTTAAGGGAGAGAGGTCTTAAAGAATCTGATATTAGGAAGATAGCTTTTGAGAATGCTCTCAGACTACTGGAGAGAGTACTAGGTTAAAGCAACCCTAGGGCAAGACCATCTCCTCTGACATCCACGTAACCGGCTTTGACTCCTTCCTTGATTTCAGCTATAGCCGCTACGCCGAGTCTCGCAGGGTATTTAACTTTACGTAGCACTTGACCTTCAATAACCCCCTCCTCAAAACCATCCTCAAATTCTATAAGGTTGGTTCCAGGATACCACACAAACCTAGGATGCTCTATAGCTTCTTGCGGGTTCATCCTGTACTTGAAGATATTTTGAAATATCTCTGCGTGTAGTTGCGGCCTGAAGTGACCTCCAGACAACCCTAACGCCATCTCCCTATCCTTAGCCACCACTATCATAGCGGAAAGAGTGTGTAAGGGTTTCTTCAAAGGCGCTAATGAGTTTGGATGGTTCGGGAGTAAGTTAAATGAAGACGCTCTAGAGTTTAAGGTTATGCCGTACGTAGGCTCCGTTATCTTAGAACCGAAAGGATAGAAGAGGGACTGAATCCCTGAGACTATGGTACCTTCACCATCTACGACGGCGAAGTATGTGGTATCCCCGTCACCGCCGTGACCCCCTAACTCTCCTGAAGCACTACCACGTAGTAGGTCCGCGCTCAATAGCTGGTCTACCCCGATACTCATGTAACGTGGGTCCCCAACGTAAGAATCCCTAATCTCATACACTATCTTAAACAAATTAACGTACGTCCTCAGTCTATCTATAGAGTTTGGCTTAGCCATTTGCTCCTCTTCAAGAAGCTTCAGTAATTGCAGGGTCGTTATACCCTGAGTGTTGGGAGGCATCTCATACACGGTGACGTCACCTAAGCATAGCTTAATTGGTTCCCCGATCTCCGCACTGTAATTCCTCATATCCTCGTAACTCAATACCCCGCCAACAGACCTAACATACTCTGAAATCTTGATAGCTATGTCCCCCTCGTAGAACTGTCTAGGATCATCCCTGATAAGCTCTAGCGCTTTAATCATCCCGTCAAACCTGACGAGCTCTCCCGGCTTGTAGTAGTTAACGTTGTTGTAGTAGGTTTTTCTAGAGCCCTCATCCTTAACTAGCATGTCTCTGAGGTTATTGAGAGCTGTAGCAAAGCTAGGTGTGATCGGGAACCCACCCCTCAACGAACTTATCACTAGGTCAACGATCCTCCCCCACTCAAGAGATCCCAACCTCTCCCACATTACTCTGAGACCGTCAATCATTCCCGGCACCACAATCGAGAGAGGTCCTTCCAGCGGGACCTCCTTAAGTCCTGCGGACTTAATGAACTCTATAGTCATCTCTGAGGGTGCGTAGCCCGAGCCATTAACGAACGTGATCTTCCCTTGAGGATCCTTAATTAAGGCGAAGAAATCCCCTCCTAAACCACCTAAGTGCGGTATACTAATCGAGAGTGCTAGTGACGTAGCTACTGAAGCGTCTACCGCATTACCCCCCATCTCAAGAATCTTAACCCCCACAACGGAAGCTAAAGAAGTCTCGCTAGCTACAACACCCTTAGGAGAGTAGAAAGGAATTCTAAGCATCATATCCCACCACATTAAAAACTACACGAAGTAATAAATATGAGACCTCGCTCTGTTTGGGGCGGTGCCGACTATAGCCCGTCTTCAGTACTACGGCGGCATTAAGCTCAACGGCCTACCCGCGCCTCACGCGGCCCTCATCGGCGCTGCTTGGCCTTGCTCCCGAGGGGGCAGCCGTTTCAACGCATCCGCCCCCATACTCGGCGGGTTACCGACGCTTCGTTGCCGAAGCGCCCTCACCGCATCATCGACATCCGGGGGCGGCCGTGTCGTTTCTGTGCTGTTGCCGCGGGTCTCCCCGCACCCCTTACGGGGTCCTCGCGCCGCGAGGAGGACGGTGCTTCCTCAGGGGGATTACCCCCGTAGCCGCCAGTCGGCTCCGCCCCAAAATCATATCGGTTGCGAAACTTTTAAAGACCTTCCCTCACACTCATTGAAATAATCTTGAAATAACCGAATCTACGAGGTTCTGTAGGGTCTTCTGGCTCAACGAATCTCACTAACTTAGTCTCCAGTCCTACCTCCTTAAAGACGTAGGCTAGGTCCTCAACCCAGTCATATATGCCGCACCACATACAGAAGCTGCCTGAGAACCCGACGACTATGATATCCCCATCAATACTGATGAGTTCTGCGACTGCTTCAGGAGCTCTCCGCTCATTATAGAGCTTAATGCCCTCCTTAACTAACCGAAGTAACTCGCCACTCATTAAGACCCCTAAATAATATTGATTTAACAAACTAAGAATTTTAGTAATTAAAAAGTGTGCTTACTTTTTCCTCATGAAAGACAGTGCTAAAGAGATTAACGCCAGGATTAAAGCCACGCCAC
>CAYZXH010000038.1:0-15065 GCA_964482405.1 uncultured Desulfurococcaceae archaeon
GTAAGAACTAATAGTATTTTCTGATGCCTTGTTGGAGTACCGGGTCTGTTATCTCGTATTCCTCATCTTCTCTCTTTATGAATCCTGAGTCCATGAGGTTTTTAATTATCGTGGCTAGTGTGTTGTTAGGTATTTTCCCTAGTCTTGCCTCCACACCTCTTTTTATCTCCGACCACCTAGCCTTACCAAGGGATGCGATTATCTTTAATACTTCCCTATACCTTCTCTCACCAACGCTGTATATCTTAAGAGCGTGGTCTAACTCGCTTAAAGCAAGCTTAGAAGCTTTCTCGTGAATAGTGTTTATGTCTTCCCTGCTAGTAGTTACGGCGAAGCCGAAGTAAGTGAGCCATCCTATGATGCCGTCAAACCTCTTAATAGCTTCGTTAATTACTTCATCACTAACCTCAATCCCTTCCTGCTCGAAACCCTTAATTAAGAACTGCCTTGACTCATCCTCATTCAATCTCCTCATTTTAACTTCAGTGAATGCTCTACCGTATAGTGGTGCTTCAGGATCGTTAATTCTTAAGAATCTGTATAATAGACCAATCATGGAACCTGAGATAATGATTTTTAGGTTGAGGTGGTCGTAGGCGTAAGCAATTAACGAATCAAACCTGTATCCAGACCTCCTAAGTTCTTGCGCCTCGTCAAGAACTAAGACCCTACCCTCTAGAGCTTGTAGAACGCTTAGCAGGGATCTCTCGTTCCTCACCCTAAATCTAACCCCGAAACCACCAACACTAACTTCCTCAACATTACTCAGGACCTTCTTAGCCCAACCATACTTGCTTAACTCCCCCTCAAGCAAACTCAAGAACGAGTTTAGTGATATCATGCCTGAAGGCAGGAGTCTACAGTCTAGGTAGACGTAATCAAGTCCTGACTCATTAAGGTACGTAAGTATTAACGAAGTCTTCCCATATCTTCTAAGACCAGAAACCACCACCAGCTTACCACGTCTTAAACCACTATCTAAGGTAAGTAACTCATTCTCCATATTAAACAAATCTTCCTTCCTCTTCTTAGGTTCCGGGTTGAAGTATCTCAAAGATTACCCCCCTAACTATGTTACCCCCCTAACTTAAAAACCTTACGTGCATGAGATTTCGTGAATCACTCAGAAATTTTAATTAGGTCTTACTAATTTAGAAAACGTTAATTATTTTCTAGGCGTACATACTGTGGGGACGTGATGTTGAGTATTAGTTTAAGTGAGCGAGCTGTTCTCGTGGAGAATCTTGTTAAGATTTATGGAAGGGATTCCGTAGGTGTTGACAGCTTGTCTTTCAGCGTTGATAGTGGTGAGATTTACGCCTTGGTTGGTCCTAACGGGAGCGGTAAAACTACTACTTTAAGAATCATATCTACCCTAATTAAACCTACACGCGGTAGTGTATACGTGTATGGCGTGGATGTTGTGAGGGAACCACTACGTGCTAGGTCTATGATTAATTACCTGCCTGAGGAGGCCGGCGCTTACCGTGACTTATCAGGTCTTGATTTCATGAAGTTCATGCTCTCACTCAGGTTTAACGGTAAGGAGTTGGAGGAGGCGGTGGAGGAAGCCGTTAAGATAGCTGATTTAGGTAACTACCTGAGGAGGCCTGTCAGGACGTATAGTAAGGGGATGAAGCGAATACTCGCGGTCAGCACGGTCCTAGCTTCCAAGCCTAAGCTACTGATATTAGACGAGCCGACGACAGGTCTTGACGTCGAGAGATCTCTTTACGTGAGAGACTTAATCAGGCACTATAATAAGCAGTACGGGATCACGGTACTACTCAGTAGCCACAACATGCTTGAGGTAGAATACTTAAGTCACAGAGTAGGCATACTCTATAAGGGGAGATTAATAGCTGAGGGAACCCCGGAGCAGCTGAAGAAGTCGCTGAATGCTCTAAACCTAGAGGAAGTATTCATAAAAATGAAGTCGACGCGAGGTGTTGTTGAATGACGCTCGCTCAATTAGTTAAGAGAGAGGTTAAGGCCTTCATCAAGAACCCCGGCTTCATAATAGGGTTGGTACTAATAATAAGTGTTTACGGGTTATTAGGCAACATAACTGGGAGGGCTGTGGAGTCAGCCACGAAGGAGGTTATAGAATCAAACATTGGATTGGTTTTAGAAGAGAGAACGAGACTAGTTGAGGAGTTAGTTAAGTTACTCAATACTACTATGGAGGGCAAGGTCCGCGTATATGAATCGCTAGATAAGGCTGTGTCAGATGCGGGGATAGGTGTGGTCATACCGACAGGCTTTACAGAAAACGCTACCTCACCTAACAAGCTGATCATACTGAGAGGTAGTGTCAAGGTAACCGTCTTCTCGTTAACAGGTGCTCAGGCAAGAGCGGGGTTGCTGACGGCTATTTCAAGTACTGTAGAGAGGTTGCTGCCCCTGGCCGTAAGCGCTACCTACAACGTGAGTTTACAGCCTCAGAAAACTGTTTTTGTGAGCGGCAGCATATTATTCTATAATAAGCAGGTGAGCCAGGAAGAGTTCTTGTCGGTCACGGTCTTCACGTCACTTATTCCGCTACTCGTTAGCATAATCCTAGGCATAAATACCACGTACGCCTCACAACTAGTAGCTGTAGAGAAAGTTGAGAAAGCTTTCGAAATGTTACTAGCTCAACCCATCCGCAGGAGAGATATCGTGTTAGCTAAGATACTCGGCGCTTCAATAGCGTCAATACTGTTCGGGGCGGTATACATGATCGGCTTGTTCGTTATGTTCCTCGGCGGGATCTCTAGCGCGGCAAGCGCTGAGCAAGCCCCTCCCATAATAATGGGAACGACGTTCCTGGGTCCGGAGATGCTGGGAGTGATTGGCTTAGCTGTAGTTCTCGGATTGATATTCTCGGGGGCTATAGGCGTGATGATAGGATCTCTGGTCAGCGACGAAAGAATCGCTGGCGGGCTGGCAGCGCCGGTCATGTTCGTCTTCATGGGCGTAGGATTCGTTGCTATGTACTTGGGCCTCCCGCCAAATCCCGTCTCAGCAGTTTTAGCAGGCTTAACGATAGCTACACTACCGTACATGTATGTTGTCTCACTAATGTCTGGTGAGATATCTCTGATAGTATACTCGATAATCATTTCAGTAGGTACGTGCGCTCTCCTGATATACGTGGCTTCAGCGATATTTAATAGAGACATAATCGTCTTAGGACTGAGAATTCCGTGGACTAGAAAAACGAAAGAGAAGACCTAACCTTTTTTACTTAAGAATCTGAAATATTCCTCACAGGTGATGGGTCTTGAATGCTTCGTTAGAAGATTTATGTTTTAATTCCCGATAATGTTGGTAAGGAGGGTCGTGTGACGGTTTCTAGACCTGCTGTCTCGGTTGTTGTCCCTACGTATAACGAGAGGGAGAATATTGATGAATTACTAAGCAGGATTAACGCGTCTTTAAGCGGGGTTAATTATGAGGTAGTTGTAGTTGATGATAACTCTCCTGACGGAACAGCTGAACGCGTTATGGAACTCTCAAGTAAGTATCCGGTGAAGCTAGTTAGGAGGGCGGGCAAGCTCGGGTTGTCCTCAGCTATTCTAGACGGTGTTAAAGTATGTAGCGGTGATTACGTTGTAGTGATGGATGCGGATCTCCAACACCCGCCTGAAATAATTAAGGAACTCCTGAGAAACGCGAGTGAATGTGATATAGTCATCGCCTCCAGATACGTGAGAGGGGGTGGCACCGTGGGATTCCCACTGATTAGGCGTGTCATCTCCTTAGGAGCTACTTACATGGCTAGAATATTAGTGCCTCAAGCGAGAAGTATTAAAGATCCTCTCTCAGGCTTCTTCCTGATCAGGAAGGAACTTATAGAGGAGGCTGAGATAGCCGTGCCTAGTGGTTATAAAATACTTCTTGAGATAATATCCCAACACGGCAACCTGAAGATATGTGAGGTACCGTACGTCTTCCGGTCAAGGATTAGGGGGGAGTCCAAGTTAAGCAAAAAAGAAATACTTAGTTACGTGAAGCAACTACTCATGATCATGCCAGATTACTACAAGTTCGCGGTAGTCGGTGCTTCAGGAGTTTTCGTTAACCTAGGCGTTGTATGGTTGCTGACCTACATAATATCATTACCGCACTTCATAGCTTCAATAATAGGGATCGAAGCCTCCTTAACCAACAACTTTATCTGGAATGATTTATGGACGTTCAGGAAGAGGAGGTCCGGGAAGCGTTGGTGGAGATTCCTTAAGTATCATGTCTCAACAGCTGTGGGCACCCTAGCACAGTACGTAGTCTCACAACTTGCTTACTACCTCATACTAAAGGAATCACTACTCTCTCAAGCACTAGGTATTCTAGTAGGCTTCATAGCCAACTACTTAATCAGCAAGAAATACGTGTGGACACGGCCTTAAATAAGCTGCTCCAGATGCTTTCACTTATAACCACGTTGATTATGGTTTATCCTTACTCCTCATCTTAGTTATTATCTTGTCGTATAGCATGCTAAGTATTCTTCTCCTATCCTCCATTAAGACTACATCACTATAGCCTTGAACTATTAAGTTGTGGCTGAATGGGCAAGGCACCTCAGGTGAGACTATGAATTCTAGGGTTGCCTCACCTGACTCTATTTTCTTGAGGATTTCCTCAGCGTGTTGTATGTCCATAGAGTCTTCCAGGACCTCCCTGTACGCTTCGAGTAGTAGGGGATAGCCCGGAATCTTCTCAGAAACTTTCAATAACGTTTCAGAGTTTACCTCTCTCCTATTAACGCTTGTTTCAATACCTCTGTAAACTTTGAGTAAGGCTAGGGATCTCTCAGCTACGTGCCTGAACTTCCTCTTAAGGATTTCACTTCTTCTAAGAGCCTTGATTAGTGTTTCTCTGAGTCTAGTACTACTTAGCCTACCCACTAATTCTTTAACTACCGAGATATCATTAATAGTGTTTGCTGGGAGCGTTAACATGAAGCTATTATCTGATACGGTAACCCTTACTGGAACACCCAGCTCGTTACTGAATATGTGTGCGTAAGCTCTAGACAAAGCTTGATTCACTCTCCTACCAAAGAGGTAATGGAAGATTAAGTTCTGCGAGCTCCCTTCACTCCAGAGTTCTATGAGGAGCTTCTTATTAGTGGGTACGACCCCGCAGATCTTAATCTGTTCCCACACGTACTGTGTTATATACCTAGCTTCTTTCTCCCCTAACTGATACATAGACGCGATGAGTTTAGATGCCTTCCTCACTCCGTGTTTGGAAATCAGCTCGCTAATTAAGCCCCTGAAAGCACCTACCTCAAGCGCTGAGTCGTAGGTTAGGGGTAGTGCTTCAGAAAACCATGAGGGCACGGTAGGTCTCTGCTTCTCGGCATCCTTGACGATGACCTTAAGTCCTTCACTCCTCACGAACATGTATGTCCTACCCCCTAAAACGAAGACGTCACCGGGCTCGAGATAACTAACGAATTCTTCTTCTAAGTCGCCTATATACCTACGTCCTTCCAGGAAAACCCTCATCTTGGTTTCGTCCGGTATTGCCCCAGCATTTAAGTAGTAGATCATCCTAGCTGATTTCTTCTTACCGAAGACTTTCTCCTCATCGTCTAGCCAAATCTTGGAATAGACCGGTAGGTTGTCTGGAATATCCTCGTACCTACCCGCCAAATACTTTAACACGTTAAGGAATTCCTCGTACGTGAGGTTGGAGTAATTATACGCTCTCTTAACAACTCTGTAAGCTTCTTCAAATCCCCACTTCTTCTCGAGCGACATGCCGACGAGTACTTGAGCAAGTATATCTAAGGGTTTCATAGGTATGTGTACGTTGTCTAGTTTCCTAAGCCTAGCTAGGTGTGTTAAGACGGATATTTCTATTAAGTCATCCCTGTCTACAGCTATTAAGTAGCCCTTACTCACGTCACGCACGTTATGTCCTGAACGACCAACCCTCTGCAAGAGTCTTGTAACGCTTTTAGGACTGCTTAGTAACACGACAGCGTCAATATAGCCTATATCAATCCCTAACTCAAGCGACGTGGAGCTAACGACTACCCTCAACCTACCTTCCTTCAATTTATTCTCTACTTCCAGCCTAACATCACGGCTTAAGGAGCTGTGATGCGCCTCTATTTCATCTAGATCCTCAACACTATTGCCTGCCAGGACCTTCTTCAGCTTATGAACTACTCTCTCCGTAGAACTCCTAGTGTTAGTGAATACTAAGGTCGTTCTATGAGAATCAACTATCTTTTTCAACTCCCCGTATATGGACTCATTAAGTTCTTCAGCTCCTGCAGTAACTATGTTGACTTTAGGTGTGATGACGTGTAATTCCACTGGTTTAACGAATCTCGCGTCAATCACTACGCAATCTCTGGGAGTGCCTCCATCGTCGTAGCCCGTGAGGAACTTCGCGACCTCCTCTAGCGGGGAGATGGTAGCGCTCAAGCCTATTCTCTGAATCCTCCTACCTACTAATTCCTCTAATCTCTCCATGGTTAGGGTTAGTAGAGCACCTCTCTTACTCGACGCTAGCTCGTGAATCTCGTCTACTACAACCCACCTAACGTTCCTTAATTTCTCCCTAAACCTAGGCGCTGTTATAGAGATAGCTAAGGACTCGGGGGTCGTTATTAGTATGTGCGGGGGCTTAACAAGCATTCTAGATTTCTCTGTCGGCGAGGTGTCGCTAGTCCTGACACCAACCCTAATCTCAGGGAGATTTAAGCCTCGAGTATTGAGCGCGTATTCACGTATCTCTGCGACAGGCTGAATCAGGTTTTTCCTCATGTCGTTGTTTAGGGCTCTAAGAGGTGATACGTAAACTACGTACACGTAATCTTCTAGTGAGCCTGCCTCAGCATATCTCAGTAACTCATCTATTATTGGTAGGAAAACCGCTAGAGTCTTGCCTGTCCCGGTGGGGGAAGATGTGAGCACGTTCCTACCCTCTTTTATTCTCGGTATAGCCATTAACTGAGGAGGTGTAAACTCATCAAACCTGCTCTTAAACCACTCTATCACGTAATCTCTTAAGTATTGCCTTGCGTCGAATTCGGCAACGCCCTCACTAACTACCTCAGTCAGTTCCTTCCCCCAATATAAATCTCAATTTTCTTATAAATTAGCTTAAAGTGTGAGGAATTTAAACCTTCTTAAAAGAATTTTAATCTAGGTGTGAGGGATGATTAAGCTAGTCATATGGTTAATAATCTCCGTGCTTTTCCTCGCCTCTGTTGTGGTAGGGTTTTACGCGTCGCAATGGCTGGGTCCTTTAGTCAGGGGAATTCTTAGGGAGCAGTTCAGCCCGTTAATAGAGTACTATATCACCTCAGATATGAGGTCTCTACTCCTACTAAGTTTAGCTATATTCGCTAATAACTTGAGGGTAGCATTACTGAACATAGTTTTGGGTGTTTCTTTAATAGGTCCTGCAGGCGTTATGTTAGTCAACGGGTTTATAACAGGCTTAGTTCTCTCAACACAGGAGGACGTGATAGGGGGAGTCCTCATCATACTCCCTCACGGGGTTTTAGAAATCCCGGCACTAATTTACTCAGCCGTCCTAGGAACACACCTAGGCATAACAATACTGACCAACTCGCGAAGAAACCCGGCTAAGGTTAGGGAAGCGTTTAAGGACGTGATACGTAAGATACCTATAATAATCTTAATACTCGCATTAGCAGCCCTAGTAGAGGTTTTCGTTAGCTTACTATTGGTAGCACCGCTGGTTAGAGGTTAATCAAGCACGGTGATCTACACTGACCTCCTCCCCCCGTCCTAAAGGGCTGGGATTACAGTTGTAAGCCGCGATAACGACTTATAATTACTTAATGGGAAAAATATATTGAATGATGAAAGTCATGCCCGCCGAGAAGATGAAGATCTTCGTGGGTATCTGAACCACAATATCTCTTCATGAGTGCTTGAGGTTTAACTCCTTAAATTCCTAGACTTTCTGCTTCTCTCTTTATAGAAGGTTTTTCCGAGACTACCGCGTAGACTTTGAAGCTTCTCGCTCTTATGTAGTTTTCAGGGGAGTTAACGTTCGTTGCTATTATTCTGACGTTCTTCGCCTCAGCTTCCTTAGCTATTCTACTCCTTAGTAAAGCCATGGGGATTACCAAGTACTTCACACCTAGCTCTCGGAGCTTGCTGACGTTAGGGTACGGGTTGAGGACTTCGAACCCCACGCTTAGCTTCTCAAGCTTAACAGACTCTAAGATGCTGAGATCGCTTAAGACAGCCACGAACTCGACGTTAGTTATTTTCTCAGCCACCCGATCTAACGCCTCTAAAACGTCTTTAGCTCTGACTTTGAAAACCACGCTTGCTTGAGTCTTCAAGGCGGAAAGACCTGAGATTATTTTCATGAACCTCTCATCAATCCCCTCAACATACCCGCCTAAGTAAACCCCGTTTAAGTCTTTATGCTTCTCAATAACTTGAAGTAGTGAGTTAATATTGCTTAACTCAAGTACTTCTAGAAGTAGGTGTGGCTCCTCATTCAAGGTTTTCACCAATCATCAAGTCTCTTTAAACTTGAGTCTCCCGGATTTTATGTCGTTAGTTACTTCCTCCACATCCTTCACCGTATCAATTGATCTCCAGTAGTTATTCACGAACTTGATTCCGTAAAGCTTGCCTTCCCTAGCTAGCTGAGGAAACGCTGTTTTCTCTATATCGCCTACGTCAGGCAAGTACCTGAAAATCTCGCTCCTCATAACGTATACTCCAGCGTTTATTAAGTAATCCTCTATGCTGGGTTTCTCCACAAAACTCTCAATCCTGCCATCACCAGATATCCTCACCACGCCGTAAGGCGACTTCAGAGGAACCAGCGCTATCGAGGCCACTGCCTCATGACGTTCCTCTAGAACCCTAACTAACCTACTTATCGGAATATCCGTTAACACATCCCCGTTTAAAGCAACGAAGACCTCATTGCTTAGATAAGGTTCAGCGTTCTTGATCGCACCCCCAGTACCTAGAGGTGTGTCTTCCACGACGTACGTCACGCTAACACCGAATTTCCTGCCGGATCCGAGGAACTCAATGAGTTTTTCATACCTGTAACCAGCTAAGATAATCACGGTGTTTATGTTGTTAGCTTTAAGCCACTCAAGCTGCCACTCAATAATAGGTTTTCCGGCAACCTCAACAAGTGATTTAGGAATCTCTTCTGTTAAGGGTCTTAATCTCTTAGCTAATCCACCAGCTATGATCGCCGCCTTCACTTAATACCCCTTAAGATATAGCTAAGTGGTTTAAAATAAAGCTATGTTTAGTGATCGATGAAGCCCTCACTTAAGACCTTAATTCTCTACTAATTTTCTACCCATAAAAGAGTTTGCAGAAAAAGCACATTACCTCATCTACCTTAACCTCATTCCTGATAATCTTTATCGAATACTCTCTCACGTATGTAGCGTACCTCTCATCCTCTAGGAGCTTCCTAACTAACTTCTTGTCAGACCTCCTCTCAGCTAAGTAGTTTGAGACTGCAGCCGGAGCTATGTTGAGTAACTTCGCTGCCCTATAAACGCTCAACCCACATTCTCTCACCATAGTTATGGCTAGAGCTGCCCTGAGCGCGGGCATCAACTCCTTCACGACTACCTCACATTGTAGTGGGCTCAAACCACTCACTAATTGTTGTGTGTATGAACCTTATTAAATATTAACACCGTGAAAGCTAAGAGAGGTTAGGTCACTGCATGTTATTCAAGGAAGCCTCCCACATGAAATTTTGAGAGGTACTTGAACTCAAGGGACGCCCCTTACTTGTTTCAGGGTTTTTCTCTTATTAAGGATTTCTTTAACGCATGAGTTAACGCATTCCCTGAATTCTTCGCTAGTCTTAAAAGAGTATTCCGAGCATCTCTCCCTACAGAAACTCACTACGTGGGTTCTCGCTCTCTCATCTAAGAATTCCTCACTCATTTAAAGCACCCTACTCAACTTCCCTGAGAGATTACTTTACTCGATAATTAAGTACCACATAGAAAAGTCTCTCAATGCAGCAATTCACGGCTATCTGAACACGCTTATTATTGGTTTAAACTAGTTTATATTAGTGATGCTTAAGTTAGGTGATGCCGTAGTGAAATACGTAATTAGGGCGAGGATAGAGGTTGCGGGGGCGGTGGAGAAGCCCGACATCATTGGCGCTATCTTCGGTCAGACAGAGGGTTTGTTCAGTCCTGAGTATGATTTAAGGGAACTCCAAGATAAGGGGAGGATAGGCAGGATAACTGTTGAGGTCAGGCAATCTAACGGTAAGACTGTCGGGGAGGTAATAATACCTTCAAACCTAGATAAGGTTGAGACAGCTTTGATAGCTGCCTTAATAGAGACTGTTGATAGAGTAGGCCCTTACGCGACTAAGATTAAGGTGGTCGAGATAATTGACTTAAGGCAAGAGAAGCTCAAGAAGATCGTGGAGAGAGCTAAGGAGATACTGAGAGACATAATGCAAGAAAGGACCATAGACATCAAGGAGGTTCTAGCAGAGGTTAGTGAAGCCATAAAAATAGGTGAGATCATTGAGTACGGACCTGAGAAACTACCGGCAGGACCTGAAGTAGAGACTTCAGACACCCTAATAATAGTTGAGGGTAGGGCAGACGTAATAAACCTTCTCAAATACGGTTATAAGAACGTGATAGCTATTGAGGGAGCTAAGGGCGAGATACCGAAGAGTCTCGTAGACCTAGCTAAAAACAAGAAGAAAGTCATAGTGTTTGTTGACGGCGATCGTGTGGGCGCTATGATAGCTAAGAACTTAGCTAACGTGATTAGGGTGGACGCAGTGGCTAGAGCGCCTAGCGGGCGCGAGGTTGAGGAACTCACGGGTAAGGAAATCCAGAAAGCCTTAAAGAACATGGTACCGTTACAGACATTCCTGCAGTCGTTAACGGCTGAGGCAGTGCCGGCCAAAACAGCGACTACAGCTGAGGCGGAAGCGGTTGAGGCAACCAGTATTCAAGTCCCTGAAACCGAGGCCGTTCCTAAGACTGTTGAGGTCTTGGAGACCTACATGATACCTAATAAAGTTCTTGAAGCGATAAACAGCTTGAAGGGCACGTTAGAGGCTATCATATACGATGAGAACTGGAACGAGCTAGGCAGAATACCTGTGAAAGACTTGGTTGACTACATATTAAATACTGAGAAGCCCGTTTACGCGGTGGTTATGGACGGCATAGCCACACCCAGACTTATTGACGCGGCCGCAGTCAAAAACATAAAGTTCATACTGTGTTTCAGGGTAGCGACTATAACGAAGAAGCCTGCAGACCTAGTTATCTTAACTTTCGACGAGCTTCTCCAGTAGGGACATTATTTCTTACCAAGGAAATCTGCTAGTGTTTTTCCTCTTGGAGCCGTTAATTGCTTCTCCGTGACGCCGAAATATGACAGTATTCTGAGTGCTGCAGGTATTATCTGGTGGGTCACGTAGTACTCGACGTCAATATCCTGTGGTTTGGCTTCTATGTAGGGTCTCGCTCTGGAGGACACACTACCTGACCCCTTAACTATCACGTAACCTATCTTATTACCTACATCCACTCTTATCCCCAGCTTCTCCAGCCTCTTAGCTGCGGCGACGTGCGGCGCCTCCACCTCATACTCCTCGGCTTTCTTGGTAAGGGTCTTCCATATAATCAGTTTCTCTAGGCTTATCTTGTTAGCTCTTAGTTCCTCTATTATCTTCCTGACATAGTTTACTGCTTCGTTAACGTTCTTGGTGGTTAAGACGATCTTAGCTACCTCTTCTTGAACGTCTTTAGCTATGTCGGTCCAGTCACCCCTTACGGCTTCAAAACCTACTATGTCTATCTTGCCGTCCTCCGTTAACCCTACATACCTCTTCTTAGCTTCAGTGAAGAATACTCTCTTATATATTTTATCCACCTTGATCTCAAGACCTAGCTCATCGTATACCTTATTAATAAACTCGTTCACTAAGTCTTTCACGTAACTAACGAATAGGGAGTCCGTGTCGCCGTACACGACCCTTAAGCCCATCTTCCTAGCTAAGTCAATAGCTCTAGATATTGTTTTCCTACCTAAAGCAGTTATGCTCTCAGCACCCTCCTTAAAATACCATCTAGCCCCTACCCAACCCATGTAGCCGTAGGAAGCGTTAGCAAGAATCTTAAGAGCTCTCTGTCTCTCATCCAGGACCCTATACTCGGGACTTTCAGGATCTAGCTTCTTCATTAAGGACCGTATCTCACTTCTCAACTTAAGCAATGTTGTGAGAACGTTCTTGTAGAAGCCCGGCGGCTCCTTAAGAAACTTATAACCTAGTTCCTCAACGAGATAGCATTGAGTCTCATCGCATTCTCCCGTAACGAAGGTGTCCGGACTCACGTTATACTTAATCATTAAGTTTGGATACATGGACGTGAAGTCCAGTACTACCACTCCTTCATGAACCCCCTTAACAGGCTCAAGCACTATCGCGCCCTTGTAGGGCTCGTAAGGTCTCTCAATTCTATTAGGTATGAGTTCCCCGTACTTGACCGCCTCACGCATCAAGTACCACTCAAGCCTATAACCTACGGAAGCAGCCCCAACCTGATCTAGGGGGAGACCGGTCAAGTTAGATAATTGGATCGCGAACGGTAGGAATTCCTTAGCTAGTAGTAGTGTTGAGACAACGTCGTCCCTCGCATACTTAATCAAGACATCTCTTAATTCTTTATTCTCCCAATACCTAGGTATCTCATACCACGGTATTAAAACCCTCTCAGACTTCTTCATCACTCCTAGATAGTCAGCAACCTCGTCAAGAGACTTTATCTTGACTTCAGGTATTTCTTCAGCGAAGTTATATAGGTCTACGTGTAGTCTCCCCGGAATCGATATGTGGCCGTAAGCCGATTGACGCGGGATTCCCCCCTTAACCCTACCCACGTCGAGTCTTACCTTAAGTATCTGAGACCTCTGGAGGAGGTATTGCCAGTCAAACATGTTGGAGTTATACCCTACTATCACGTCCGGGTCGTACTCGTTAACGTACTTAACGAATTCTTCGATTAGTGATGCATCACTACCCCCATCTTCCTTAGTCATCACCTTAACCTCGCCCTCGCCGTTAGCTACGGCTATGATTATCACCGGATTCTTCTCCGGCATTAAGGAGCCTAGCGGACTGTAGACTTCTATGTCGAACGCGAGTACCTTAAGTCTTGGAGGCTTAGACTCGTCTAGTCTTCGTAGCTCTCCTCTCAAGACGTAAGCGTTCCTCACTCTATAACTACCCGACGCTATTTCCTCGACCTCGGCTTCATACCAACTACATGGGGGAACGTCCTTATCTAGTATGTAACGCATAGAGAACCTGATATCGGCTTCGAGAAACTCCCTGATCCCGTCTATCCTAGCAACTTCCTCTCTGTACTCACGCACTGCTTCGGGAATCACCGTAGTTATTTTGAGGGCCTTAACGGGCTTGCCGTAATACTTCCTGGCAACCTCGCTCACGTCTATTATAGGGGATCTAGGCTTGCTTAACGCCTTAACCCTCCTCACAACACTCTCCACGTCAACACCCTCCCTCAAGACCGCGTAGAAGTACGGTCTGAAAGAAGAGTCTTTAATAAGTATAGGCTCAGAATTCTCGTTAAGACCCCAAAGCATTATTACAGGTATGTTATTTTCGACCTCGTAACTCACGTCAATAAGGTAGAATCTTAACCTCATACTCTTTCCATGTATTAAATGTTTTAAAGATAATAACTTAAAAATATAGAAGTTCTATAGATGTTCCTCGTCAGGATCCAGAATCAGAATATTTTAAAGGCTATCACGTACTAAAATCCTTAAAACGAGATTCTCAGGAGTAGATGGGGATCTCATGAGTGACTCAGGTATTTTAAGAGTACTTGTCGCTGAGTGGCCTGGGAATCAGTTCTTTAACTTAGCTTTTGAGGAGGTTCTTTATCTTGAGTCTAAGCTACCCACACTTCGTTTCTGGCGCAATGATAGGGTGGTAGTTATAGGGAGGTTTCAGTCACCTCCTCTAGAAATTAACGCTCTTGAGGCTAGGAACCTCAACATCAAGCTGGTGAGGAGATTCACTGGTGGTGGTGCTGTATACCACGACTTAGGTAACGTGAATTACGCGTTAACACTACCGAATCATAAACTCAGTATTGAGGAATCGTTTAGTGTTGTTGCTACGGCTGTTGTGGAAGCCTTGGGTAGCTTAGGGGTTAGTAATGCTTACTACAGTCCATTAAACGACATAGAGGTTGACGGGCTGAAGATTTCCGGTATGGCTGCGTGTAGAACGCATGATAGAGTATTCGTTCATGGAGCTATGTTAGTCTCAAGCGATATATCCATCTTGTGGAGAGTTCTTAAAATCTCTAGGGAGAAGCTCTCCGACAAGAAGTTTACTCGAAGCAGGGTTAAGAGAGTTACTACAGTTAATGAGGTGCTTGGGAGGACTGTAAGTCCTGAAGAGCTTTATAAGGCTATCTCAGAAGCCCTGAGCAGGAAGTTAGGTCTTGAGATTGAGTGGGGAGTGCCTGACAATACTGAGTTAAGGAAAGCACTCAACATGTATAGAGGGAAGTACGCTACACTTGAGTGGAATCTTAAATACGTTGATGAGGTGAGAGACCTCATTAGCGATGAGGAATATGAGGCGTTAAAAGCGATTGCGAGACCCTCAGATTATCAAAAGAGATTTATTGAGGTGTTAGGTCTTGAGTGAGGTGTTAATCATATGTGACGAGAAAAACGTGTTGAGGGAAGATAGTTAAGGTATGTATTAAACTTCGTGATGACTTGGTTGAGAGGGTCATGATCTCAGGAGACTTCTTCGTAGACCCAGCAGAAAAATTTGAGGAGCTCCTTCAAGAACTCTCTTTCATGAGAATAAGGAAAGATGAGGTAGTAACAGTAGTTGCTGAGCTATTAAAGAGGAAGGAACTAGAGTTCAGCGGCGTGACAACCGAGGATATTCTGGAGGTCTTGAATAAGATCCTGCACTGACCTCCTCCCCGTCCTGAAAGGCGAGGGTTCCTCCTAGGGCTGGGAGGTTTGGGATTACATCTCCCTGCT
>CAYZXH010000039.1:0-15060 GCA_964482405.1 uncultured Desulfurococcaceae archaeon
AGCTGAGGAGTTTCGTTGATATTTACGTGAGCCCCTTGATCGAAGCAGGTGTGGTAGAGTATGCAGGGAATTTCCTGAGGGTAAGTTCAGACACGCTCGATAAGCAAATCATTGGGGGTCTCAGCGTTCCTGAGGCGGAGTTCACGATGCGTCTAGTCAGGGGGTCTAAGTTGGTGTTTAGTGGGTTGAGAGCTCCTGTAACAGGGGTTTTCACGCTTGCTTCTAGACTCTACCTAGGTAGGGAGTCCACGAATCTTGCTTCAACCCTCCTGTCCAGTAAGGAGTTAGTTGAGGGTTTCCTCACTAACTACGTAGCAGGTTTCGTGAAGTACATGGTATCTTTAGGTTTTACGGTCATATTTTTGGATGAGCCCTTCCTAGGACTCATGGTAGGTTCCAGGAAAAACCTCCTTAACTATAGCGATGACGAGATTATAGGAGTCTTAGAGAATGTAGCGAGAGCTGCTGAGGGTGTTGAGGTAGGGGTTCACGTGTGCGGCCGAATCCACGGCAGGCTCCTAGAACTCTTAGCTAGGGTAGGTAAAATCAAGTACTTGAGTTTTGAGTTTCACGACAATCCCAGAAATGTTGAGGTTCTTGATAAGAGATTACTTGAGTCTTACGATAAGATTATCTCGCCGGGTGTTGTGAGCTCGAGAATCCCTGAAATCGAAGATTATGAGGAAGTTCTAGAGCTTCTTAAGAAGGTGTATAGGGGGAGTGGTGGGAGAGTTGATTTAGTTTCTGCTGACTGCGGGTTCGCTGGGTTAAGGGGTTCACTAGGAGATCGTGAAAGAGAGTATGAGATAGCTCTTTCCAAGATCGAGAAGATCGTGAGGGTTACTAAAGCTTTCGAGAAGTACGTGACTTAAACGTATTTAGGTTCGGAACCCGCCCTCTTCCACAACTTCTCGTAAACTCTATTTAATTCTGTTAGGACGTCAGGACTTAGTTCGTGAGAGGGGCCCTCCTCAAGTAGTTTAGTGACTATGGCGTGTGCCTCATCATATACACTCCTCACACTCCACCTAGATCTAGGGGTTGCGTCCCACACGCGTGGTACGTGCACCTCCCTCCTAAGATATCTCCTCGTATGTGGGTGTGGGAGGAAGTTACCACCCCTTTTAAGCACGGTTTCCTCAATAACTTCGAGAGCTATCTCCTCAACACTCATGCCAAACCCTCTTAAAATTCTCTTAACTAACCCGCACACCTCGTTATCCAGCACTAACTTCTCAAGAGACTGAACACTCTCAAACTCTAGCATGCCAGGACCCGAGATCACGTCAAAGCCTGCGAGAGCGGCTACGAGCGCTGAGTAAGCTTCCTCAGCACCTGCCTGATAATCAACTAGCTTAGAGTCACTCAACCCCATGTAAGTGTGTGAAGGGAGTTCCAGGAACCTCGCGAGATCTCGGTAAATCAAGGATACTAGAAGTGATTCCGGAGCTACTATTAACGGGGTCCCGTATCTCGGGTGCATGAGTGCTGGGGACCCGCCGTAAATGACTGGAGCACCCCTAGAAACCACTTGTGCTAGAACGACGCCGCTTAAAACCTCAGCGTGGTGCAGGGTCGCAGCACCTACTATAGTGACCGGCGCCGTAGCTCCCAAACCAGGCATTGAAACAATCTCGGAAGGGACCCCGGCCTTAGCTAAATCAATAACGTTCCTTGACGTTACTCTACTCCAGGAGAGAGGAGGTGAGGGACAAGCGTCGAATATTGTGAAAGGTCTTTTCCAAGCATCCTCCCTAACCACCTTAAGCATCTCAAGCATTACTGAGAGGTTCTCCACCGTGAAGGCTCCTGTAATTACGGGCTTTCTAGAATATCTTAATATGGGGTAAAGCCTGACAGCATCTCTAATCTCTATTGGTGTGTCGCCTGGAACCAGAGCCGTGCTCTGAGCATCTATAAACTCTAGGTTCTCAACAACTACGATCAGGTTTCTGAGATCTTCTAGGGTGGGGGTTCTGGGCTCTGTAGCGCCGTAATCAAGGATTTTTATTGCAGCCGAGCCCGGGTTGAATATTAAGGCGTTATCTCCTAGTGTAGCAACTCTCTTCCCGTCCCTATCGTAGAAGTCGATCTTCTTAGGCGTGTTCCTCAACGCTTCACTAACTATTTCCTCAGGTATTAAGACTCTATCATCTACTCTTGTCGCTCCAGCATCTAATAATATCTTAGCTACTTCAGGATCCTCGAACCTGACACCAACCCTGCTAAGCAGGTCTAGAGCTCTACTATGTATTTCTAGCGCCTCACCCCTGCTTAAAGTAGTTAAGGAGGGTTTGGGCATCACACAGCACCTAGTAACTCCTTAACTTTCTTAAGTGCTTTGAAGGCGTCATCACCGCACATGTCAGCACCTATCTTCCTTACCCAATCCTCTGTTACTGGGGCTCCTCCAACAATAACTATTACACTTTCTCTAAGCCCCCTACGCTTAAGTTCCTCAATAACCTTCTCTTGTTCAATCATTGTAGTCGTCATCAGAGCTGAGAGACCGACTATCCTGGCTTTTCTAGACTCAACTACCTCAGCGAATCTCTCTGGTGACACGTCAACTCCTAAATCAATAACTTCAAATCCCTCAGCCTCGAATAAAGCCTTAGCTATGTTCTTACCTAACTCGTGAATATCTCCTCTCACCGTTCCGAAAACCGCTACAACACCTTTACTAATAGTGCTTGAGGTTAGTCTGGGTTTGAGAATGTTATCAAAAACTTGCTTGAAAGCCTCGGCGGACGCGATTAAGTCGGCTATGAAGTACTCGCCTCTCTCATACATATCACCAACAACCCTCATCGCCGGAGCTAACACATCAGTAATTACTTGCTTTACGTCAAGCCCTGTGTTAAGTAGTTCCCTAGCATACCCTAGCGCCTTCTCAGAATCACCCTCAATTACCGCACTATACAGACCTCTCTTTAAATCCTCAACTAGCACCTCACACCACACAAATAATATTAGGAGAGACACTATATAATGATTAAAGACCGCAACGGTTGGAAGTATTGGTGATAGTGCTCTGAAGGTAAAACTAACTAGGTCCAGCGGTGATGAGACGCTCCTTGATTTACTTAGGAATCGAGGTATTGATGTCAGGTCTGACTGTGGCGGGCTTGGATTATGTGGTAAATGCGTTGTTAAGGTCTTGTCAGGGACTTTCTCGGACAGCGGCTTAAGTGAGCGCAGAGTTCTGGGTGATTTAATACTTAATGGTTTCAGACTAGCTTGTCAAACACGCTTAATTAGCGATGAAGCATTGATAGAGATCCCTGAGCAAAGCATCACAATATCTTATAAGTCCATAGACGTAGGTTTTGAGAAACCTTACGATTTATCACCGCTCGTACGTAAGCACTTCCTTAAGATACCCCCACCCAGCCTAGAGGATCAGAGACCTGATTTAAGCAGATTACTAAACGGTTTAGAAACTCTTAGAATCCCTCTAAGAGTGCTTAGAGCACTTCCTCAAATCCTTAGGGAGTGTGGGTGGGAGGTCACGGCGACTTTAAGAAACAACGAACTACTAGATGTTGAGTGCGGGAATAAAGAAGGTGAGTTATACGGTCTAGCGATTGACGTAGGAACTTCCAGAATCGTTATTCACTTACTGAATTTAAGGAATGGTGAAACGTTAGCTATCGCCTCATCACCAAACCCCCAGCAAGTCTTCGGATCCGATATTATGTCGAGAATAGCGTATGTTTCCGATAGTGTGGAGCGTCTTGATGTGTTACGTCAAAGCGTCATAACCTCAATTAACGAATTAATACTTAGGGTTTCCTCCAAGACTGATGTGAGGCCAGAGAATATTTATGAGGTCGTGTTAGTTGGTAATAACGTGATGACACACTTACTACTAGGGGTTAACCCCTCTAACTTGGGGAGAGCTCCTTACGTTCCAGTATTCACTCAAGGACTTGAGTTTAGGTCTGAGGAGATTGGTGTTAGGATCAACCCTAACGGCTATGTTTACGTAGGTCCAGGTGTTGCAGGGTTTGTTGGTGGGGACGCCGTAGCAGGCGCTTTAGCAGTAGGTCTTGGCGAGTGTGAGGTGCCCTGCATCTTAATAGACATAGGTACTAACGCGGAAGTCATGATTAACAACGACGGGGATCTCTATGCTGCTTCAGCCCCTGCAGGGCCGGCATTCGAGGGTTTCGGGACTAGGCATGGTTTGAAGGCTGTTGATGGTGCTATATCAAAGATTTTCATATATTTTAGTGAGGATTCAGGAGATTACGAGATTCGTTATGAGGTAGTGGGTGGTGGAAAGCCTCTAGGCATCTGTGGCTCGGCGTATATTGACGCGTTAGCGCATCTCTACAAGCATGGGATAATCAATGAGAGAGGGAGGTTTAGGAACGTGGTGTCTAGGAGACTTAAGAAAGATAAAGATCAAAGGTTCGTAGTAGTATGGGGTGAGGAATCAGGCACTAGTGAAGACATAGCTATTTATAGAGAAGACATAGAGTCTCTCTTACTCGCTAAGGCAGCTGTAGCTTCAGTAACGCAGATAGTGTTAAGAGAAGCAAACTTAACGTTTGAGGACGTGGGGAAAGTCTTCATAGCCGGATCTTTCGGAACAAGCTTGAATGTTGAGAACGCTGCAGTGATAGGGTTAATTCACGGGTCCTGGGTTAATAAAACAGTTTTCGTAGGGAATACCGCCATAAGCGGGGCGAGACTAATCCTGAAGTCAAGCATTGCTAGGAAGAAAGCGGAAGAAATAGCTCGGAAAACCAAATACGTGGAAATCTCGGCAAACAAAGAATTCACTAAGATTTACGCGGAGAACTTATTTCTACCGACTCGAAAAACTTCTTAAGAGACTTAAGGAACCGGCCTTATTTCATGGTTTGTAGCTATAGTGCCTTAGCCTCAGCTTAATCATCGCCTCAGCTATCCCTACAGTAACTAGGGTAGGATCCACTACTGGAACTCCGAGAACTTCTGAGAGCTCCTCACCCAACCCTATAAGCCCGCTACAACCTAACACAATGACTTCAGCATTAAATTCGTTAATCGCTTTCCTAGCTTCATCTAGAAGAGCCTTCCTCACAGCGTCTAGGTCTTTCCTCAAATCCAGTACCCTTATATCTATGCCTGAGGCGTAAACCACTCTCTTCTCAAGCCCTAACTCAACGGCTTTCCTATAATATGCAGTCCTGGAGTACCTGCTCCCGGTAGATATCACGGCAATCCTATAACCTAGGAGAGTGGCCGCGGTAAGGGAGGTTTCCCCAATACCTAACACGAGAATTTTCGAGACTTCCCTAGACGCTCTAAGACCTGGGTCGTCAAAGCAGTTAATAACTACCGCGTGAAAACCCTCTTCAGATGCTTTAATCACCTCACTTACTACGTGGGGCGTTGCTAAGTCCTTGTCGTACTCGTTCTCTATGGCTGGAGGGCCCTCCCTCAAGGACCTTACGGATACCTCAATCTCAGGTGAGAGTATTTTCTTAACATGCGTTAACGTGAGGTCGTTCCATACGTCTGTGCTCACAGGATTTAACACGAGTAGCTTGTGTGTAGCCGTTCCCGACAACCTCCTAAGCAACCCGTAATCTAGTCGCCAGCTCTCTAAGCTCCGGGTGTACGTATTCGCCGTTATCTATGATCTTCTCCTCATCCCCCCATACTGTCGGGTTAAGGCATATTCCGTCCGTGTGTGATGAGGCGGGACCTAACTTACCTTTAAAAGTAGGTGATTGCGATCCCAGACCCCACTCAACAACTCCCCAAACCCTCTCATCCTCAAGTATGTTTCCAGTAAGTTTAGCGCCCGGGTTACACCCGTACGAGAGGTGTGCTACGTTGAACATCTTCTCGTCGTTGAATGACTTAAGCCATTTCTCGAAAATTCCTGCTTCTGAGCCTCCCTCAACCTTTCTCACCACCCCGTCTTTCACGTAAAGTTTTATAGGGTTTCTGAGAAGGCCGAGTTCCTCGGGAGGCCAAACGGAGCCGTCAAATACTAGCACGCCGTTAATGCTTTCCTCTACTGGAGCCCAATCCACCTGACCGAAAAGCATGTATTCCCCGGGACCTGTGACCTCCCCTTCGACTAGTACAGGTCTTGAAGGATCGTTCTCGAATTCTAAGTCGGTGCCGGCAGGTGTCTTGACTCTCATGTGCTTAGATTTACGGGTTACCTCAGCTAGCTTTCTCTGAAAATCGTACAAGAGCCTCACGTTAACCCTCCCTATAGTCCTAACCATCATGTCAGCGTTCATGCCTACCAAACATATATACCTAACCCTACCAGCACTCATCGCTTCCCAGTAAGGCGTTGAGTAGAGTAGCCAGTTCCTATTAAACTCTATCCAAACATCGGCGACGCTTAAAACTGCCTTGAGAGATCTTGTTGGTAGGTAAGGGTCTGCCGCCTTACCCACGCCCACCGGTGTTTGATGAAGGAAGACAATTGGTTTCCCGCCAACCACGGCAACAGCTCTAGCAGTTGCTTCAACAACGCTCCAATCACTACTAGTATCAGCTGTTATGACCACCTCTTCGTCACTAGATACCTTCAACACATCCTTAACTAACTTCTGCGCGGCTACGGCGAGCTCGAAATCCATGAAGTTAACCACTGCGTGCTCCCCCAACCAAGACAAGTAGTTCAGCTATCTTTAAAGCAGACCAGGCCGGGTCTATGACCGGCACCCCCACAGCATCGCTAACCTCCCTAGCCATACCGGCTAACCCAGTGCAACCTAATACGATAACGTCAGCTCTCTCGGAAACAGCCTTAGCAGCTTCATTAACTAGGTGACGCAGAGTTACCTCCCTATCCCTATCTAGCTCAAGAACCCTTAAAGAAATCCCCCTCACACCAACGACCACGTTCTCGAATCCTAGGGACTTGATCCTCTCCTTAATAAGACCTAGAGTCTCAACATCGCCTCCAACCGTAACCACGGCAACCTTATCGCTCAGATTCCTAGCCAGCGATAGGGAGGCTTCACAAGGACCTACCACAACCTTATTACTCAGAATCTTCCTTAGCTTCGCTACCCCAGGGTCTAAGAAGCAATTCACAATCACCGCGTCATACCCTGCGTGAATCCCCTTAACCAACTCAATAATTAAAGGCTCTACCTCAGCGTACGCTTCAGCCGTCTCAACCGATGCAGGTCCTCTAGGAAGCGACACTACGTCTACCTCGGTCCCCTCTGAGGCGTAACTCTCGTAAATCTTCTTATCTGAGTAATCCCACCTATCATGACCTACCGGGTTAACGACTAATACCCTCATCTACCAAGCAACTCCTTAACGAGTTCCTCTACAGGCACATAATCAAAGTCGAAACCGAAGTGTCTAGGCCCGAAATACTTGAGGCCTGCAGGAGTCCTCCAAACATCCGGAGCCTTAGCAGCCACCCCGTTAACTAGCATCCCCTCCCTTAAGTCGGTATTGGTTAGTGGTTCCCCATCATCCTTCAGCAAGGTGAAGAGATCCGGCGGCATCACCAGAGGTTTATTGTTTAGCCAAACCATTATGTGTTCATTCATTATCCACGATCTCAGGGTGAGCCCCGCGAAAGCGTCCACCCCCTTAACCATTACCTCGCCTCTCAGGAAGCCTTTCTCGTCCCGCCACTCATATTTCTCAACAACTCCTCTGAAGACTACCCAACCCCCAAGAATCTCGGCAACCTTCTCCACAGGATTCACTCCTTCGGCCCTAGCATTTAATACAGCTTCACCCAGTCTGTAAGCTAGGGTTAGCGTATTCTTAATAACCACCTTCTCAGCAACCCTCTTCGTTAGTGGGGTGTCAACAACCGCTACAAACTTACCGCTTAATACAGACATGTACCTAGCTATAGACTCGTAATCGTCTATGTCAGCATACTCTTTAACGATTACTACATCGCCTGTCTCAGAAACTATGACTGAGGGATACATAGGGACACCGAATATGTGGACTGAACACTGATGTAGCTCGGGAGCTGCCCTACCAAGCAAGTCCCCGTCAACTGCCGGCAGGTTAAGCCTAGCCCCTATGCTTAAGGCGATAGGGGTATTATCACCCCCCATCTCAGAAGCTACGACAGCGTTTGCTTTAATACCTAACACACCCTCAAGCGTTTCAAGAGCTCTCAACATCGGGTCAGATATTTTCACAGGCTTCTTACTCTTGAGGCCAGGAGCTATCGAGCCAACGTAGTAAGGCACAACTATTAACGAGTCTTCAGGAAGCTCCTCAAGGCTCACGATCTTTATGCTCCCGACTTCCTCTAACGCTTTCTTAAGATGCATCAAGCCTTCTTTCGGGTCCCCGCCACCCCCAGTACCTAAGATTGTTGAGCCTAGAACTAGCTTCTTAGCATCTTCTAAATTCTTAATTAACCACATACGGCATACCACTATAACCTACGCACAAAATTATAAATGTTTGCGTCATTTCGACACCTTAAGTTTTTTAACTCTATAAAAGATATCTTTCGGTGATATACCTGGCGATCAATAAGGTTTATGTTTTGGTGGTCGCGTTAGTTATCGTGATTATTGTGGGTGTTGTAGCGTATTACGTGGTAACTCCTCCAGGAGGGCCAACTACCACAACACCTACTACCACCCCTCCACCAACAAAGATGATTATCTATGCTTCTCTTTCAGAAATGACTACCGCTGATCCTAGCACGGAATTCTCCAACTCTGTCATGTGGTTGCCTCTAGTGTACGAGCCGCTTCTTTGGTACGACCCGATCACCGATACCTTCATTCCCGCGCTGGCCACGAACTATAGTAGTAGTGAGGACGGGCTTGTTTGGACCTTCACCATAAGGCGTGGCGCCGTATTTCATGATGGGACTCCAGTTACTTCTCAGGCGGTTAAGCTATCTATAGAGAGAACTATAGCGTTAGGTCAGGGAGCGGCGTTTATTTGGGACCCTGTTGAGAGTATTGAGACACCAGATAATTACACGGTCGTCTTCCGCCTCAAATACCCTGCAGCACTAGATAAGATTGCTGCCACGGCATACGCAGCCTACATATTCAGTCCCAAGGTCGTTGAGTATGCTGGTGCCTCGAACTTAACAGACCCTAAAGTAGCTGATTGGTTTAACAGCGGTAAGGAAGCGGGTTCAGGACCTTACAAAATGGTTAAGTGGGATCCGGAAAACGAGGTAGTTTTTGAGAAATTCGCTGATTGGTGGGGTTGGAGATTAGCTGACTATCCTATGAAATCCGATAACGCGCCCGACGTCTTCAAAATAAGGATAATCAAGGACGCAGTGACTCAGGAAACCTTACTGCTTTCAGGAGCTATAGACATAGCGATGTACGTGCCGCTAGAGAACATAGAGCAACATCAAAGGAACCCCAACCTGCAGGTAGTCTTTAAGCCAAGCTTCCAGAACCTAATAATGTTGATTAACGTGAAGAAACCCCCGCTCGATAACGTCCTCGTCAGGAGAGCTATCGCTCACGCAGTGCCATACGAAGACATCGTCACTGTGGCTAGGAACGGGCTAGCTAGGGTTGCAAGCGGTCCAGTCCCCTACGGTATGTGGGGTCATTTCGATAACCTGACTTTCAAGTATAACTTAAGTCTAGCCAGAGAATTACTAACTCAGGCAGGATACCCGAGCGGAATCAACAGAACGCTCATACTGACTTATACGGCAGGAGACATATACGAAGCGAGGACAGCTCAGTTAATTAAGTCTTCTCTAGCACAGTTAGGAATAGATGTTGAGGTGAGACCTCTTAGCTGGGAGGAGCAGTGGGCACTTGCGCAGAGAGGCTGGGAAGATCCTAACGCAGCTCAAGACTTCCTGATCTTCTACTGGTGGCCCGACGTAGTGTCGCCCTTCACATACCTATACAACATGTTCCATAACGCGAGCAAGATATTCAACTTATGCTACTACGAGAACCCAGACTTTAACGCGTTAATCGAGGAAGCCGTCACTCTAGAGGGGATTGATGAAGCCAGGGCCCTACAACTTTACTACATGGCTCAGAAGATACTTCATGATGATGTGCCGGCAGTTCCTTTATGGGATATGATTGACTTGAGAATAGCTAGAGCAGGCATAGGTAACTTAGATAAAGCTATTAACCCAGCATACCCCACGGTAGTGTTCGCTCAGGTTCTTGACGTGAGAAGGTAGAGTGTTTATAACGATAAACAAATATTTTTAAGTAAACAGTCCTTACTCATGGGTGCTGAGATTTGCCTATATCCAGAGAGTATCTGATTAAAAGACTTTTACTACTTGCTCTCGTGGTAGTCGGTGTTCTGGTAATCACGTTCGTTATAACTAGGGTTATTCCGGCAAGACCTGAGTTTCTCTGGGCAGGACCTCACGCAACAGAGGAGCAACTTAAGAGAGCTAGGCAGGAACTACATTTAGATGAGCCTATCCACGTACAGCTATACTACTACCTACTCGACTTCTTTAAAGGTAACTGGGGAGTTTCTTGGAGAACCCGCACACCCATATTAAACGATTTATTCACGGCGTTGCCGGCTACCCTAGAGTTGGTAATAATAGCGTTCTTGCTGGCCTCCCTGATAGGAATCCCTCTAGGCATCTACTCTGCTTTAAAGTATGGTGGGTTAGCCGACCAAGTAATTAGGGTATTAACGGTCTTGGGCGCGTCGATGCCTGTGTTCTGGGTAGCTCTAATATTCCAGACAGTGGTAGGTACTTGGACAAAGCTTTTACCAGCTAGTGGAAGGGTCGATGATTACCTGGCGTATGAGACAGGCTTCAAACCCGTCACGGGTTTCTACCTACTCGACTCACTGATTCAGGGGAATCTGCCCGTCTTTATAGACGTGTTAAAACATGTTATAATGCCTGCTTTAGTCTTAGCGATATATCCCTTGAGCCTCAGCTCTAGGATGAGTAGGTCTTTAATGATTGAAGTACTCAACGAAAACTACGTGAGGAGCTTAGAGGTGTGGGGAATTCCTAAGAGGACGATATTACTGAAATACGCTTTAAGGAACGTGATAGTTCCGGTAATAGCGTCTCTGGGATTGTCCTTCGGTTACACGTTGATTGGGGCTTTCATGGTTGAACTCATATTTGTGTGGCCGGGACTCGGGTATTATGCTGGCATGTCACTCCTCAGCTACGACTACCCAGCAATAATAGGTGTAGTTGTTTTAGTCGCTCTATTCTACTCATTCATAAACCTAATAGTTGACTTGATACACGCGTGGCTAGACCCTAGGGTGAGGCTCTGATGTCTGAGTTCAGGCTCTACCTAAGCTTAATGAGGAGAAACCCCGTCTACCTAACGGGTCTGATAATAGTTTCCTCATTCGTGTTGATAGGTTTAATAGCGCCCTACATACTTACGAGACCCGGGGATGCTTGGGGTATCACGTATGATGTCAGTAAGAGACTTATGCCACCCTCGCTAGAGTATCCTTTCGGGACAGACGAGTATGGTAGAGACTTATTCAACCGAGTGTTGTTAGGTACTAGATTCTCTCTCATGATAGGTGTTGGCGTGGTGGCCTTATCCCTAGCTATAGGGATCCCGGTAGGCCTAGTGGCGGGTTATGTTGGGGGTAAGGTGGGTACTGCACTAATGCGCGTCACAGACATGTTCTTAGCTTTCCCCCCACTCTTACTAGCCATAGCGTTAGCCGCTACCTTCGGTAGAGGGCTTCTTAACACTATCTTAGCTCTCTCACTGTCTTGGTGGCCCTGGTACTCGAGACTAGTTTATCTGCAAGTAAGTAGCGTCAGAAACTTACCGTACGTTGACGCGGCTAGGGTAATCGGTATTAGTGAGGTGAGGATTATGTTTAGGCACGTACTACCTAATTCTCTCACGCCAGTCATAACTCAGGCAACCCTAGACACAGGGTCGGCCATACTCGAAGCATCAGCCTTAAGCTTCTTAGGTGTTGGGGTACCGCCGCCAACGCCTGAGTGGGGGCTTTTAGTGAGTAGTGGTTGGCACTTAATTAGTAAGGCTTGGTGGATATCTTTCTTCCCTGGATTAGCGTTAATTGTGACTGTTTTGGGCTTTAACTTGTTAGGTGATGCTGTGAAAGAATTGATGGATCCGCGGCTAAGAAACTTACTGAGCATGAGGAGGGTGTGAGCTTGAGCGAGGAGAAACTACTTAAAGTAAGCAACCTATCAGTGCATTACCACACTGTTGAGGGGGTTGTCAAGGCTTTGAGGGATGTGAGCTTAGAGGTTGATGCTGGTGATTCTCTCTGCGTCGTGGGTGAGTCCGGGTCTGGCAAATCAACGCTTGGCTTAGCTATATCGCTATCCCTGCCTAAGAACGCGGTTGTGGCTAGCGGCACCATACTCTATAAAGGGAAAGACCTACTTAAGCTAACACCCGCAGAAGCCAGGAAGTATAGGGGCAGAGAGATCTCAATGATATTTCAAGATCCCGCAACCACGTTCAACCCTCTCTTCACCGTCGGCGAACACCTCACTGATATATTGAGGTATCACTTCAGCATGAGTAAGGAAGAGGCTGTTAGCAGGGCTGTAGAGTTATTGAAGATGGTTCAGTTACCGGATCAGCTCAGGATACTCCGCGCCTACCCGCACGAATTGTCTGGCGGGATGCTTCAGAGAGCAGCTATAGCAGCAGCTCTCTCAACAAACCCGAAAATACTGATCGCTGACGAGCCGACGACAATGCTTGACGTGACTACGCAGGCGCAAATACTTAACCTAATAAACTCTCTTAAGCGTGAGCTAAACTTAACGTTAATTCTCATAACGCATAATTTAGGGATAGCTAGTGAGGTCTGTAGCAGGACGGCAGTGATGTATGCTGGTTTTCTGGTTGAGGAAGGTCTTACGGAGGAAGTCATTCTAGACCCCCTACACCCTTACACGGCGAAATTGGTTAAGGCTGTCCCTACGGTGACTAAGGCCCAAGGTAAGCTGAGTTACATACCTGGCACGTTACCCGACTTAAGGAATCCCCCCGTTGGATGTCCCTTCGTCGATAGGTGTGAGTCTGCTTTACCTGAGTGCAGGACCTCATTACCGAGATACTCTTACGTGAGTGACGGGAGGCGGGTAGCTTGCTTCTTATACGGTGGTGAGGAGGTTTGAAGACGTTGCTTAAGGTTCATGAGCTTACTAAGTACTTCCCAATAAAAACAGGTCTTTTCGGGAGGGTAGTGGGTTACGTGAGAGCCGTTGACGGGGTGTCTTTCGAGGTCCCTGAAGGAACTGTTTTTGCGTTGGTGGGTGAGTCAGGTTCGGGCAAGACTACCACGCTCAGGTGTATACTGAAGCTCACTGAACCGACGTCCGGCGAGATACTTATTGATGGCAGAAACATAACTCGGCTTAAGGGTGGGGATCTCAAGTGGTTTAGAAGGAACGTTCAAGCAGTTTTTCAGAATCCGTATCTTTCCCTTAACCCTAGGATGAGGGTTAAAGACTTAGTGGCTGAGCCTCTAGCAACACATACCGACATGAGTAAGGAGGAGATACGTAGGAAAGTAGCTGAAGTCCTAGCTCTAGTAGGGCTTCCGGAAGCGGTGGCTAACCAATACCCGCCGAGCCTGAGTGGTGGCCAAGCTCAGAGGGTAGCCATAGCTAGAGCTTTAAGCATAGAACCCAAACTACTCTTGCTAGACGAGCCTACGTCAGCCCTCGACGTCTCCGTTCAGGCTCAGATACTGAACCTCTTAGTAGAGCTTAAAGAAAAACTCAGGCTTACCTACCTGCTAGTAACACACGATCTTTCCGTAGTCAAGTATATGAGTGATTACGTATCGGTGATGTACTTAGGTAAGATAATGGAGGTGGGGACTACAGACGAGATATTCAACGAGCCTAGACACCCCTACACACTCGCACTACTCTCTTCGGTGCCTGAACTCAACCCACACGTTAAGAAACAAAGGAGGAAGGTATTGCTGTCCGGGGAACCCCCAAGTCCTACGAAACCTCCCAGCGGGTGTAGGTTAAGTAATAGGTGCCCGTACGCAGCAAAAGAATGCATGACTAAAGAACCTGAGTTAGTGAAGTTAACGGAAACTCATTATGTAAGATGTGTGCGTCAAGAGAGCCTGGGCTCCCTAATCAACGCGTGAGACCTGCCTGAACTTTCGTGTTTAGCTAGGCTTTCCCCTATTCTTGGTGAGGACCTGCTTACGACTTAGGGTAGGTTAGACGGTTTTTAAGGCGGCTGAGTTAGAAGTAGTAGATACGCTTAGGTGGTTTGAGTGAGTTTATTGAGTGAGGTTTTAGGAGCTGAGAACAGGATCAGGAAGTACGTTAGGGAAACACCGTTAGAGTACTCGATTCCGTTAAGCAAGTTAGGTGGTGTGCGAGTCTACCTTAAGCTCGAGAATCTTCAGGTTAGCGGGTCCTTCAAGATTAGGGGAGTTCTGAATAAGTTGTTATCTCATGATAACGTAAGAGATCTTTTCGTGACTGCTTCCAGCGGTAATCACGGGATTGCTTTTGCTCACGCTATTAAGATGCTTGGTTTGAACGGTGTTGTTTTCCTTCCTGAGAACGCGTCGCCAGCTAAGATTCAAGACATAATGCAGTATGAGATCGACGTGAGGTTCTTCGGTAGAGATACTGTCGAGACTGAGGCTCACGCAAGAAGGTTCGCTAACGCTAATAACGCGGTCTATATCTCACCGTACAATGACATCAAGGTGATTGCTGGTCAAGGAACTATAGGTCTGGAACTACATAAGCAACTCAGAAACTTAGACACTGTAGTAGTGCGGGTAGGTGGTGGGGGCTCATCTCAGGTATTGCCGCGTACTTGAAGGAGGTAGTTCCTGAGGTGAGGGTGGTTGGTGTTCAACCAGAAAACTCCGCGGTGATGTATTACTCTCTGAAGTCTGGCAGGATACTCACTATGGAGTCAAAACCCACGCTTGCTGACGCGGTCGCCGGAGGTATCGAAGAAAACTCTGTGACATTCGATTTATGCAGGAAGTACGTAGATGAGTTCATCCTGGTTACCGAGGAAGACATAGCTGAGGCAATAAGATTCATGCTCGAGAAACACCACATACTAGTTGAGGGTGCCGCGGCACTCTCTGTTGCTGCCTACA
>CAYZXH010000040.1:0-14087 GCA_964482405.1 uncultured Desulfurococcaceae archaeon
GGGTCACGGGCTCGAAAGGCCCGCATACTTGACCGGGCTATACTACCGCGGCACCAAAACAAAATAAAAACAAGAGCTTATAAGGATGTTACGTGTTCAGGATCATTTCATAGTTAATTAAAGAAGACAAGATCTTCTGACCTCCTCCCCGCCCTGAAGAGTGAGGCTTTCAGTTGTAAGTTCTGTTTTTGTCAGTGACTGTCAGAGCAACGAGGCATTGCTTTAAGCCTAGAGCGGGTTGAGCCGTGAATGGAGACTCCGCATCGTTGCATTCGATAACTACCCACGACCTTGCAGAGGTACCGAAACCTCGTGAAGTACGAGTAAGGTGGAAGACCCTAGACGTAACAAGATAAAATATTAGTTGAGTGGGTTTTTAACGTGATTCCTGTTGTAGGTTGTTATGCGTAGTTTTAATTGCTTGGTGCGGGGGGTGGGATTCGAACCCACGCAGGCCTACGCCAGCGGGTCTTAAGCCCGCCCCCTTTGACCGAGCTCGGGCACCCCCGCGCCAATAATATTCGTTGTTATGAGGATTAAATATTTTTGTGTGGGCCCGCGGGGATTTGAACCCCGGACCTCCCGGTTATCAGCCGGGCGCTCCACCATGCTGAGCTACGGGCCCCTACTGATGTTTTTACTTGTAGATTTAAAAGTTTTTGCTAATTTTTAAGAGTTGTGTTGTTTTATTATTGGTGACGTGATTGAGTGTTGAGGGGGTTTTACTGGTTTTAGCTGGTGTTTTCATTGCTTTCTGGGGTCAGTTCTTCATTAGGTTAGCCGTGGGCCTCATTTCTGGTTTGTGGCTTGGGTGGCTTGCTTCTATTCTTGCTACCCACCTCCTCGGAGGTCATACCTTCACGTCATTTCTTGCTGGCTTAGTAGTTTTCTCTCTGTTTTTTGTGTTAGGTCTCATGAAGCATAGGTTCGTAGCGTCTTTTCTCTTGAGTGTTGTGATAGCTTACTACGTACCCCTAGAAACCTTTATTGAGTTGCTCACAGGTAGTTCACCCAGCGAAGTACAGTCGATCTTATTAAGACTTCTAGTATTCCTGGGGTTATTAATAATAACGTATACTGCCTTCAAGCTACTGATAGGCTTAACAACCTCCTCGCTAGGCTCACTATTACTGTATGTTGGGTTAGTAGAGCTTAGAATAACTGAAGTAATAGCTTTGTTAATTACGACAATACTCTTCCTAACGTCACTGACGTGGTACTTACTGAAAAGAAGGAAATGAGATACCGAAGAAAAACTTAATAATCCTCTACATACTTAATCTTATCGGCGGCGGTCGTCTAGCCTGGATCAGGACGCCGGCCTGCCAAGAAGGTCCTCGCAGAACGCCGGAGATCCCGGGTTCGAATCCCGGCCGCCGCACCAAGTAATCAAACCATGTCACAATTTGCGAACGAAAAATCACATAACTTAACGCGAGTTTAGACAGAGCTAATGTTTGAGGTGTTGTTTGCTAACGCTGGATAGCTGGTTTACCTTCCTTAGTTCTTGATTTCACTTCGTTGTATAGTTTCGTAAACCATTCCGGGAATCTCAGTTCCTTATCGCTGATTACTCTGTCTGGTGTGTAGGGTTTTATGTCTAGTACTGGCGTGCCGTCAAATAAGTCGAGGTTTTCTACGTGTAGGAATCTGCCCTCACGTTTAATGAGTTTCGCGATAGTTATCCCTATTGGTGTTGGTCTGTGAGGTGAGTCCGTGCAGAATACACCGACTTCGGGGAGTTCCTCCAGCTTAAACCCATGCATAACTAAACGTTTATGCCTTACTTTAAGAACTTTCTTCCGCTCCTCAGTAACCTTGTGGAGGTAAGTTATCAATATTATGTGTGAGAACCCGTCAATTCCTTCAAGACCTTCCTTATATTCTTCATAAACTTCCACAATACCTGGAACCCCGTTTAAGGCTTTCCTCACTTCCTCATCAGTAAAGCGTGTCTTAATCACGCCCACAGGTCTTAAAGCAATCTCCACCTTAAACCCCCTAAGTAAGGGAGGGGCTCGCCAAATATTAGGTTTCTCAGCTAAAGCTTGAGACCTATGATTAAGACTTAAAACTAAAAATATGCTTAGCTATTTCCAGAATCGTATACTAGTCTTATTATTAAGTTCCCCTCAGTCATCCCGTACGTGCTCACGTTAATCCATACTACTGCTTTCCACCCGCTTTGGATGGTGATAGGTAGTTCTGTTAAGTAGTCACTCACTGGTAAGTCCTCGCAACGCAGATGACCCCAGTAAGGTTTGTTTCCGACGCCATACTTAGTAGGTTCGTAGGGGTATATGAAGTAATCGTCCTCGCTTAACTCATAGGTTCCTGAAGCGTTCATGAAGCTAATGTTAAAGCCTTTGAGGGTTGCCGGTACCCCGTAATTATTCTCGATGACTAGACCGACCCAAGCGTTATCTGTTTTCTCGTTATCTAGGTATACGTAGATTACGTCATAATCCTCGCTTAAGTTTACGTAATCGTCTCTAATCCCTCTACACTCGTCGCATGTATAGTTTAAGAAAACCCTCCAAGAACCTATGTCCAGATCCGCACCAGTCACCGTCACCACTACATTAACTCTGAGGGGCCCGCTCCATAAGGCGGTGGCCGGGATAAGCATCACTAAGAGAAGGATCGGTAGGAAATACTTCACGTAAGCGTAAACCAACTTATACACCGACCTAATTAGAGAGAGCTAATTAATAAAACTATCGTATGAAAAATATGTACCAATAATACATAAAATACTGCGGTTACGTTAAGCGTATTCCTCAGGTGCTTCCCTATCGTAGGGTCTCCCGATAGCTTGGGGCAACTCAGCTCTCTTATACACTAAGGCCAAGACTATTAGCGTAGCTATGAACGGCAGTGTTAAGAGGAATTCCGGAGGGGTCCTAATACCTAGGACGCTTTGAAGACTCTGAATCAAGTACACTAAGGCCTCAACACCAGCGAATAGTGCCGAACCTGCTAGAGACCAAAGCGGGTGCCACCTACCGAAGATAGCTATACCTATCGAGATCCAGCCCCTGCCTAAGACTATGGTCTCTGTGTAGAGACCTGTCGTGGATAAGACTAGGTAGCTCCCAGAAACAGACATTAAGACGGTGCCTATTATAGTGCCTACGTACCTGTATAGGGTCACGTTAATGCCTAAGGTATCAGCCGCTTTCGGATTCTCCCCAACAGCTCTGAAATTAAGTCCTACATGAGTCTTGTAGAGAACGTAGTAAGACACCGTGACGAAAACGAAGGACAAGTATACGAGCAGGTTATGCTTGAATAACGAGTCACCAACGTACGGTATATCAGACATGACTGGTATGGTGAGTGGGCGCAGAGTCTCAATACTCGGCGGAGTTAGGGTCACTCCTATAAAGAGCTTGTAAAGTAGGTTAGCAAACCCGCTACACAATATGAAGAACGTGGTCCCTACGACGAACTGGTTTAGCTTAAGTGATATTGTTAGGAAGCCGAAAGCTAGACCAACTAAAATCCCGACGAGCACAGCGTAGGAGATCCCCACCAACACGTTCCCGCTCGAGAAGTATGTGGCGAGGAAAGTGACTGAAGCACCGAGTAGCATGACACCCTCAGCAGATATGTTGTATATTCCTGACCTACCACTAATCACTATCCCTAAGCTAGTGAGTAAGTATGGAACTATGTATATTAGGACGGAACGTACATAGCCTACCACGAGGGCGGCTAGGTCTAGCGAGGCAGTCATTTCCTCCACCACCTCAAAGACTCAGAAACTAGTATGAAGACTAGGAGCAGTCCCTCTAAAATCAGGACTAACTCTATCGGAACCCTCTGTATCCTCTGTAAAGCGTTAGTTCCTACATCAATAACGGAGATAAAGAAAGCGACGGGTACTATGAAAGTTATTTTTCCTTTAGATAGTAGGGCTATCAGTATTCCTAGGCTGGGGTAATTACTCTGCATCCCGTCAATCAATCTGTGGTAATAGCCAGTCACATCCAGCGCGCCTCCTAACCCCGCTATGCCACCCCCGATTATCAATGACAGAGGCATCAGCAATTTCGTATTAACACCGAATACTTCAGCCGCTCTAGGATTCGTTCCCGTAGCTCTTAACTCATACCCTATCACTGTTAAAGCCACTGTGAAGTAGAGAAGTGCTGCGGTTGTGAGAGAGAAGATTATTCCAGAGCTAAGCGGTGGTGATGAGTTGAGTAGGGGTAGTGTGGCCGTATCACTTATCGGGATGGTCATCGGATGACCTGACGTCACATCCCTCCAGAAACTCATGGCGAAGACCATGACCGAATATCTTGCTATGAAGTTCATCATTATCGTTGATATGACTTCGTTAACGTTGTAGCGAGCCATCAGAAAAGCAGGGACTGAAGCCCATAAAGAGCCGAACGCTATGCCGACAATTAACGAAATAATGACATGCACTCCAGCAGGTGTGCTCACGGCCAGACCTACTAGTGCGGCTCCTAAAGCACCCATTAAGTACTGTCCTTCAACACCTATATTGAATTTCCTGCTTATGTAGGGTATAGAGAAAGCTAAACTCATCATAAGTAATGTACTGAATTTAGTTAGGGTTAGGAAGAAGCTGTTAAGGTTCCAGAAAGAAGCTGTTAATATCGTTTTATAGCTAGAGACCACGTCATAGCCTCCTAAGTATAGTATCAGCCCTGCGATCCCGAACGCTAGGGAGACGCTGAATAGATAGGGTACGGAGATCTTAATCAACCTAATTAACTGTATTCCTCTCATACTCAACCACCAACAACACCGGCCATTAACTTACCTATCTCGTATTTGTCGAACCTATCTCTAGTAAGGGAACCCACTAACATACCTTTATACATCACTGCTATCCTATCGCTTATCAGCATAAGCTCGTCTAAGTCTTCAGAAACGTAGATGATTCCAGAACCAGCACTTTTCAAACTCAATACCTCACTCAATACTTTCTCGGTAGTCGCTATATCCAAGCCTCTCGTCGGGTTATGAGCTATTAAAACCTTGGGTTTCGTGTGGAAAGCTCTAGCAATCATCAACTTCTGTATGTTCCCTCCAGAAAGTTTTGAGGCGAGTGTTGCCATATCAGGTGTTTTAATCTCATACTTCCTAATTAGTTGTAGGGCGTCACTCCTTATTCTCTTGAAGTCCATTAAAAGCTTCTTAGTAGAGTATGAGAAGTGAATTCCTAAGACTAGATTCTCCATCACTGAGAGAGTTGGGGAAATCCCTTCAGAGAGTCTGTCTTCAGGCACGTAAAACATTCCCATTAAGATCCTGTCTCTTATACTAGAATTCGTTATGTCAACCCCCTCCAGCAATATCTTACCTGAGGTAGGCTTCCTAACGCCGAAGATCACTTCAACAAACTCTCTTTGCCCGTTCCCTGAGACCCCGGCAATACCCAGTATCTCACCCTTAGATAAGGTGAAGCTAATAGAATCTAGGATAGTCGTCCCTAACCTGTCCTTTAGTCCGAGATTCTCTACTCTCAGAAGTTCAGGCTTAGGCACGTTTTCTGTTTGTGAGGATGTGTTAAGTGGTCTGAAACCCCTGAAAATAATTGATTTATCTAAGTCTATCCTTTCACCAACCATCAACTTTATTATGGTTGCTTGATCAACTTCTGAACGCTTAAATCTCCCTAAAAGAACGCCACTTCTTAAGACAGCTATCTCATCTGCGACAGCCATTACCTCGTGTAGTTTATGTGTTATGAAGACGACCCCCAACCCCGTCCTAACTAAGTTTCTTAAAGCGTTAAAGAGCGCGTCCACTTCCTGAGGCGTTAAGTTAGTTGTTGGTTCGTCGAGAATCAATATCTTAACTCCCCTGACCAAAGCCTTAAGAATCTCGACTCTCTGTCTAACACCTAACGGTAGGTTCCTGATCTTCTCCCTCAAGTTCACGTAAAGTCCTGAAGCCTCCATTACCTTATTAACTCTCTCTTCCAACTCTGTCAGGTCTATTGGTCTAAGAGACTTAACTCCTGAAGACATCCCTATAGCGATATTCTCTAAGGCAGTATAGTTACTCACTAACTTGAAGTGTTGGTGAACCATGAAGATACCTAGTCTTATGGCGTGAGCAGGCGACTTAATCTTCACTGCCTTCCCATCAACGTATATTAGTCCCGCGTCCGGCTTATAGAGACCGAATAACACGTTCATTAAAGTAGTTTTCCCAGCACCGTTCTCGCCTAGGAGACCTAAAACCTGACCCGTGAAAATATCTAGCGTCACTCCTTTGAGAGCCACTACATCGCCGAAACGCTTATAGATACCCTCAAGACGAACATAAGGTCTAGCAACGATTACGCTTTCTCTACTCAAACTCAAAGCAGACCCTGAGAATAGGGATATAAAAGCATTAAAAATAATGATTAAGCTAGCTAAATTAACTCATCATAACCTACCTAGAATAAGTTTTATCAGAGACTTGTTACTCCACTACCTACGTTACTATGGATAAGATTTAATGACTTTACGTGAATCAATACTTAATAAGTATGCTTTAGTATAAAAACTGTGATATTATGATGTCCTCAAGGAAGTTGAGGAGGGCTTTATCTAAGACTGCGGCACTAATGATAGTAGTGGTTGTGGTAGTTGCTGCGGTAGCTGCGGGGTTCATAATTTCACAGCAACCCAGAGCTCCTGAAACCACCACAACAACTACGACTACGCCAGCTCCTCAATTTAAGTTAGCTACTATATTACCTGGTAGCATACAGGACGCTGACTTCAATACGTTGGGGTATTTAGGGACCTTACATATTAAGGAGAAGTATGGCATTGACGTAGCGTATTCTGAGGGTGTTAGTGTCGCGGATGCTGAAAGGGTGGCTAGCGAGTATATCTCTTTAGGCTATAACATAATATTCTTCCATGGAGGTCAGTATGTGTCTGTAGGTCAGAAGGTAGCTAGAGATCACCCCGACGTAGTAGTCATAATAACTGGTTATGGAAGAATAGAGAATCTCCCGCCCAACGTGTGGCAACTTGATCCTGCTTTTCATAAGGGTTTCTACGTGTTAGGAGCTATAGCTGCTAACGTAACTAAGACAGGCGTCATATGTTATGTTAGTGGTATTCAGTTACCTTTCACTGTCTCGGAGGTTAACGCTATTATTCAGGCGTTGCGTGACTTAGGCAAGAACGTCACCTTTATCCCGGTATGGACTGGCGACTTTAACGACCCGGTTAAGGCTAAGACCGTTACCGCGAGTCTCATAGATCAGGGTTGTGACGTAGTCATGTCTTCTCTCAACTTAGCTAACTACGGGCTCTTTGAGGCCATTAAAGAAGCTAACGCTACTAAAGGTCTCTACGTCTTAGCGACAACTAAATATACTGATAAATCTTCCATGCTACCGAATAACTTAATAACGTCCTATATTTATGACTACGGCGTAGCGTTAGAGTATATCGTTGGTCAGATATTTAAGGGCGTTAAGACAGGCTACTATGAGATTGAGTTCGGTAAAGCCTCATACATAAAGTTCCCGCTGAAGTTTGTTCCCAGCGAAGTTAATGAGTGGGCTCTGAAGTTGCAGAACATGGTGGCTACAGGACAGGTTACGGTAGTCTTCAACACAACCAAACCTTAAGCAAGCTTTTTTACCTTGAAGAAAGCTTAACTCTCTCATAGGTTTTTGTGAGTGCCCTACGTAGTATTACTTTAGATAAGTGGAGTCTGTACTCTGCTGAAGCTCTTCTTCCAGTATAGCGCACCATCTCCTTAGGTAATATAGTTTCTGAAGCTTCCCACAAGAGCTCCTCATCAAACTTCCTTTCTCTGAGGAAGGATTCTGTTAGGAATGCCCTCTCCGGGAAGGGCTTGGAGACACTATCAAAAGCTATTCTCACGTCCTTGATGATGTCCCCATTATACTCCGCGTAGACAGCGCCTATAGCTAGCCCCATGATGTGACCCCTCCTCTTATCTATTTTCATGAAAGCCGTTGACGAATTAGGTGGTGGGTTATTGATTACCACCTCCTTAATCAGCTCGTTTCTTTCCCTGATCGTGGAACGCATCCCCTTATAGTAATTCGTTAAGGGTACCTCCCTCGATCCGTTAAGGCTTACAAGCCTAACTTTAGCGTCGAGAGTTAAGAAAAATATTGCTATGTCGGACAGGGGATTAGCTGACTCGATATTGCCTCCGACCGTAGCCACGGATCTTATGTAAGGACTAGCGAAAGTTGCGCAAACATCTGTTAGTCCTAGTAGGGGAGGTTTCTTAAGCTCGCTGACCTCACACAACTCGTCTACGGTAGTCATAGAACCTATCCTTACCACATCACCCTCAACCACCACATACGAGAGCTGTTTACGTAGATTCCATAAATCCAGGACTTTCTTAAACCTAATCTTGCTGTCCCTAGCCCACACCAAAAGATTCGTTCCCCCGGCTATTGGTACGACCTCAATATCTTTATCAAGAACCTCAAGAGCATCATCAATATCCTTCGGCACTATAGTCTCAAAACGAAACATCTGAGGAAACACCTAAGACAAGACTAGGTAACTCAATATAATAAAATTATATTCACATAAATACTTCAAAGAAGATCAATACTATAGTAGAGTAAGCCCACAAAAATTAAGGAATTGAATTTTTAACGTGAAACTCAGCTTAAGGAGTTGGTTAGTGATTATTGGGGGAGTTCCTAAATGTTTTAAGGCGCTCTCCGCATGAGGCTCGGTAGCCATAAAACTATCTGTGGGAATAGTATGAGTATGCAGAGTACTATGAAGACCGTGATTATTAGTGGTAGTGCCTCCTTCCCTATGTCTTCTAGTGTTGCCTTACTTATCTTGGCTGTTACGTAAGCGTTGACAGCTACCGGAGGAGTTACCTGACCTATTGCTAGGTTTATAGTCATTATGACGCCGAACCATATGGGGTCCCAATTAAAGTGTATCATTATGGGGACCATGAGTGGTAGGAAGATATAGTATATTGAGATAGCGTCTAGGAACATGCCGGCAAACAATAAAACCACCATGAATAATAGCATGACGACTAACGGATCTTGCGATACTGATAAAATCCATCTAACGGACGTTTCCACCAACCCAGCTGTCTGTTCAGCCCACGAGAAGATTCCCGCGAAAGCAACTACGAACATTACTATAGAAGACATCTCAGCAGAATCTACCAAGATTTTAAGCATATCTTTAAGGGATATGGACCTATACACTACCAAGCCTAGGAATAAACTATAAGCTACTGCTACTATAGCGGCTTCAGTAGGTGTGAAAACGCCCGTATAGATCCCACCTAATATTATTATGGGTGCCAGGAGTCCCAGAAAAGCATCCTTGAATGCTTCCATGACTTCTCTTAAGGAAGCCTTCTCCAAACCTCTGTAACCCCTCCTTAAAGATATTAGGAAGCTAACCAGCACTAAAGCAAGACCTAGGAGTAATCCGGGTATGATGCCTGCTATGAATAAAGTTCCTATAGATACGTTGAGTATAGTCCCATATATTATGAAAGCAACGCTGGGAGGTATTATTATTGAGAGTCCGGCCACTGTAGCTACTAGAGCTGCTGAGAAAGCCCTACTATAGCCTGCGTTGACAAGCATCGGTATCAAGATCACCCCTATTGCGGCCGCCGTAGCCGGCCCAGACCCTGAAACAGCACCCCAGAAAGTACCTATAAGCACCGTGGCTACGGCTAGACCGCCCGGCATCCACCCAACCAACGCCTTAATCAACCTAACAAACCTTTCAGCAACACCGGCTCTCTCCATCGCGAGACCGGCGAAGATGAAGAACGGTATAGCTAGGAGGGGGAACTTAGCTATGTTCGCGTAGAAATTAGGTGCTATTACTCCTACGCCGTAGTTGTAGTACCATATAGAGAATATCGACGCGACTCCTAAGGCGGTCCCTATCGGGGTTCCCGTCAGTAGTATTATGATGAATATAAGTAACGTTAGTAATGCTGGGTTCATTTCCCTACACCAACCAACGCTTTAAGTTCTGCAATATTCTCGCCACGACCACCAGAGAGCAAAGCGTCATGCCGACATAGTAGATCCACATAGGTATATCTAGTGCCATACTCGAGGTCCTATACAACGTTACCTCATTATAGATTAAAATCGAGGATAAATAAATCAAGACTATGAATATGGCTAGACTCAGCATCATCCCTAGGACCCATAAGTATTCCCGAACCTTCGCGGGCATCATATTCTTCAAGAATTCCATACTTAAGTGTGAGTTCCTCTTAAAAGCTATCGCAATTCCTAGAACACTCATCCAAACAAAGAAATTAACCTCTATCTCTTCTATGAAAGCGAGCGACATCTTAAACAAATACCTGGAGAGAACGTTAACGAAAGCCACTAAGAACATTATGAGGAGCAGGATCGCGGCCACATACTCCTCTAAATTACTCATTAAATTCCTGACTAAGTTTTTCTTACTCACGTTGAATCACCTCACACATGAAAAATTCCTCAAAAAACGCGTGTGTTATTTTAGGGTAGTTCAATAGTTATTCCAAGCTTGTTCTTCACGTCATTAATAGCTTTCTGAACTAGTTCCTCACCGATTGTCGGAACCCACTTAGCATAGACGTCACGCATTTTCTGCTTAAAGAGGTTCCTCTGAGTCTCGTTGAGAAAGACTATCTCCATTCCTTGATTCTGAAGGTGTTTTATTGGGTCAGTGATTTCGGGCGTGAACTTGAATTCCTCCTGCAGTATCCTTAGGGATGTGCCGTCGTCAAGCCCTACTCTAGCCATAGCCTTCTGCCATCTAGCAGCTTTCTTAGCTGCTTCAAGAATTATTTGCCTAGTATTCTCGTCAAAGGAATTCCAAGTATTCTTATTCACGGCGAAGATAAGTGGGTCTATTGCGTAATCCCATATGGTTATGTATTTATGATACTCCCATAACTTGTAAGGTATTATCACGATGTTAATGGGGTTTTCTTGACCGTCGACGACTCTCTGCTGGAAAGCAGTTAATGCGTCAGCCCAGTTCATTTGTGTAGGGTCAGCGCCCAGAGCCTTGAAAGTATCTATGAATATAGGTGACCCAACAACCCTTATTTTAAGACCGGCCAAGTCCTCAGGCTTCGTTATGGGTACCTTCCAGTTAGTTATTTGTCTGAAGCCGTTCTCGCCCCACGCAAGCCCTATCACACCGTAACTCTCCAGTATCTGAAGTATTTGCTTCCCAGCCTCACCCTCCTCTATCGCGTCAACAGCCTTGTATATATCTCCTTTATTAACACCTTCAGGGAAGAAGAACGGCAGTATGAACAGGTTCAATTCCTTCACTACCGGAGCCCAGTTAATTACTGATCCTATGGCAAAATCTGCCACACCCTGAGAGAGTAGCTGAAACTCGTTCGTTTGCTGCCCAGCGAAGAGCTGACCAGAGTAGTAGACCCTAATATACACCCTACCGCCAGTCCTATTATAGACTTCATCAGCCCACCTCTGAGCTGCCTGACCCCAAGGCGATTGAGGACCTACAACAACACTCAACTTATACTCCTTAGTAGGAGTTGGTGATGTAGTGGGTGTTGAGGTCCCCGGAGTCGTCGGAGACGTTAACTGAGGAATTAAGAAGGCAACTGCGGCGACTACCACTATAATTACTAAAGCAATAACAACTAGGTGCATGGGCTTCATACTTAGAGCACCCAAGACTAGGGAAGTAAACTAAATATTTAAAAATAAAATACTTTTTAGACTGGAATACCGGAGCTGATACCTTATCGTTTCAACTCTAAGAGAGTTAAAAGCTATTTAATCAAAACCATATTTTTAGGCGTTAGTGGTTTGATTGGTGTTGTGGCGGGCCCGGGGGGATTTGAACCCCCGACTTCCGGCTTAGGAGGCCGGCGCTCTATCCTGGCTGAGCTACGGGCCCAACCAAGTTCTTATTCATTAGAGAGTTATTTAAGTGTTTACCGTATGTAGTGTTGGTGACGCGTTTGAGGAAGATTTTCCATGAGCTCCGCAGGCTTGACGAGGCGTTGAGTATTATCTCTTCATACGTTGAGTTAAGACCCCTGGGTTTTGAGTGGGTTGGTCTGCGTGAGGGGTTGGGTAGGGTCTTAGCGGAGGATGTTTACGCGGTTTATGACTACCCGCCTTTTGACAGGTCTGAGGTAGACGGTTATGCCGTTAACTCCATCTCTTTAATCGGTGTTGAGGAGGACGTGCCTGCTAGGCTGAGGCTTAAGGGTTCGGTCAGAATAGGGTGCCCTCCGGATACTGAGGTAGGTGTTGGGGAGGCTGTAGAGGTAGATACTGGTGCAGCCATACCTAGAGGTGCTGACTCGGTGGTCATGGTTGAGTATAGTAGGAGGGTCGGCGAACATGTCTACGTCTACACTTCCGTGACTCCAGGAGATAACGTAGCTAGGACGGGTTCCGACATTATGAGGGGGGAGCTAGTTCTTCGTAGGGGTACCCTGTTAGGGCCTGCTGAGTTAGCTACCCTAGCCGCTGCCGGCGTGAGCAGGGTTAAAGTCTTCGTTAAGCCAAGAGTCGGCGTCGTCTCGGTGGGTTCAGAACTAATTAGCGTTGAGGAAGGCTTTCTCCAAGACTATAAAATATTCGAGATCTCATCATATTACGTTTCCGCCTCTTTAGCTGAGTTAGGTGCTGTGCCACAGTTCTACGGTATAGTGCCAGATGATGAGGATTCCTTGAGGGAGGTCCTAAAGAAAGCTCTAGAGGAAAACGACGTGGTTATCACTGCTGGAGGGACGTCGGCCGGGCTTGGGGACCTTACTTATAAGGTTATCGAGAGTCTTGGGGAGCCGGGGATAGTGGTTCACGGACTGAAGGTTAAGCCGGGGAAACCTACCATCGTAGCAGTAATTAATGGGAAGCTAGTGTTCGGTCTCCCGGGATTTCCTCTCTCAGCCGCAATGATTTTCAGGTCTGTGGTAGCTCCGGTAATCTCTAGACTTGCCGGGATCTCGGCAAGCTATTTGGGTTGGTCGGAAGTTAAGGCCGTCGTGCTTCAGAAAGTCTTAGGTGTTAGAGGGAGGACCGCGTTAGTCCCTGTCGCTCTGGTGAGGAGGGGGGATGTATTAGCGGCCTACCCCGTCTTAAGCCCGTCAGGGTCTATCAAGGTTCTAACGTATACTGACGGGTTTATTGAAGTACCTGAAGACACGTTGGTGATTAATGAGGGTAGTGAGGTGGTTGTGAAACTCTTTAGAAGGTTTTGGAAGGCTCCGGACCTAGTATTCATAGGTAGTCACGACTACGTGGTCGACGAGTTAATTAGGTTAGTTGTTGATGGACCTAATTACAAGTTAATCAATGTTGGGTCTCTAGGAGGTTTCTTAGCTGTTGGTAGGGGTGAGGCTGATTTAAGTGGTGTGCACCTCCTTGACGAAGAGAGTGGTGAGTATAACCTACAGTATTTCAAGAAGCTGAACCTCTCGGGTAGGGCTGTCTTAGTGGGTGGTTGGGTTAGGGAGATAGGGTTTATACTGCCTAGGAACAACCCTAAAAACATAAAGTCGTTTAAGGACTTATTCAGGGAGGACGTGGTCTTTATAAACAGGAATAAGGGTTCCGGCACTAGAACACTCATAGACATCAACTTAAAGATAGCTGCAAGAGAGTTGGGAATAAACCCTGACGAGATACCGAGAATCATTAAGGGGTACCTAAACGAGGCTAAAACACACAACGGGGTAGCCGTAGCAGTGCTTCAGGGAAGGGCGGACGTAGGGGTTGGGGTCAGGCATGCGGCCGAAACATACGGACTAGAATTCATTAAAGTAGGTGAGGAAGTATACGATCTCGTAATACTTAAGGATAGCTTAAGTAAAGAACCGATACGTAAGATTCTGGAAATACTTAACAGTGAGAAAATAGGGGAAATACTGAGTAAATACGTAGGTTACAAGACGTACCCGAAGACAGGTAAAGTCCTCGCAGAATAGCAACCCTAACTTAAGGAACGTGATTGATCAGCCACGAAAACGGTTTTAAGAGCTTAAGTATAAGAATTAGGTGGGGCCGGTAGCTCAGCTGGAAGAGCGCCGCCCTCGCACGGCGGAGGTCCCGGGTT
>CAYZXH010000041.1:0-12254 GCA_964482405.1 uncultured Desulfurococcaceae archaeon
CCCGTCCTAAAGGGCGGGGATTCCCCGTCCTCCAGGACTGGGAGGTTTGGGATTACATTTCCTCCGCTTTGGGGGATTTAATCCCGGGCCGGGTCTCCGGCCCATTACTCCTATCCCTCTTTTTGAGGGACTCGGGGTTATGGGTGTTCCAGCTATCATAGTCTCGGGAGCATAATTCTAACCTGGTGTGTTTGGCGCGCGTATTGAGTGTTGCTAGAGAGTAGCTCCCGAGACTCACGAACATCGACACTATCATCATCGAGAACATTACCGGATACGGAACTTATAAGTACCGCCCCCGTCCTAAAAGGGTGAGGCTTTCAGTTGTAAGCCATGAGGGATTAGGTTTTCAGTTGTAATTTTCTTGAGTATTTCTCTTCTTTTTGCTAACACCTTAGTTAGGTCGTTGTACTTACTGATTGATTGCCCTCCACCTAAGAGGCAACCTCCTGGACACGCTTCAAAGACTATCCTCTTATCAATAGGTTTCTCGGGATTCAGCAATACCTGCCTCATATCCTTGAGCCCGCTAACCAAAATAACGTCTTCCCAGCAACTTACCACGCCGTCAGGTCTTTCTGAATCTAATTTCTCCATACCTAACCCCCTTATGAGTAATTGGAGCTCGCGCGTAGTTAACGAGTTCACGACATTTCTCCACGAGACGCATTGAGATATGTATACGGAGTCTTGGGGTATTCTTGGTGTGAGTAAGTAAACACTATATTCAGGAATTTGTTTGCTGAGTATTGAGAGCTCTACGGGCGATCTTGCCAGGATCTCGCCCCCAACACTGTTTCTGGCCTCGCAGAGGTTTGAGTATATGAATACCTTCGTAAACCCAATCTGTTTAATTGCTGAAATCACCTGTCCTAACTCAAGATTGTCTGACTCTATAAGAGATGTCAGAGCTTCAGGCTCTATGTAAGCTGTTCTTAAAAATCCTTCGCGGATCTTATCTAGTAGATCCTCCGTTTTAGTTTTAAGGCTTATTGCCCCGACTGGACAGTAAGCAAAGCAAAGCCCGCAATTAACGCACCCAGCACTCTCTAGAGACTCTTGATATGGTGTGGAGATAGTTGTCTGTATTCCCTTAAAAACGTAGTTTAGTGCTTTAGCGCCTATCAATGAGCAAGCTTCAACACACCTGCCGCAGACAACGCACTTAGAGGTCTCTATCTCAAGAAGTGAGCCGCTAATCTTGAAACTATCCCTGCTGACGTAATTAAACCTCCTACCACCGACGTAAATTAAGTCACCACTAATTAATGATTTCAGTAACTTAATTACCTCGCCTACGTTTACTGGACACCCCCTAACGTGGTGATCCACCTTAACATAATGATTTATGGGTCTGGAGAAACCTACTTCGTCCCCTAGTTTCCTCGAAATCGAATTACTTGACCATGCTTGAACACCTCCTAATAGCGCGCAAGCACCCATAGCTACTAAAACCCTTGACTTCTTCCTCGCATCAAGAAGAGTTTTCAAGTCTCTGCTTGACATTACGGATCCCTCAACTAACGCTATATCGTAGGTTTCCGCACCGTCTCCCAGCCCTAGCAAAGGCCAGAAAACTAGCTTGACGTTAAGTCCTTTCAGTAAATCAAGGAATTCCTCATTCAAGAGATTATACTGACACCCATCACAACTTGAGAGAGGCACTACCGCTAACCTAACAGACACTTTCGACTCACCTCTTCATCTTAATTACGTGGACCGCGCAAGGAATGCACGGGTCGTAAGCTCTGACCAGAGCTTCAACAAATCTTTTAATTAGTGATTCGTTTTGCTCCTCCTTGCTGGCTAACAAACTTTTTATTAAAGCCTCACTACTAACCTCTATGTGTTTCGAGAACATTACCGTAGGCGTTATTATGTCTGCCTTAATCACCCTCATCTCAGGGTTTAACTCATAATAATGTATTAAAAGACCTCTAGGGGCTTCAACAATCCCGACACCGAAACCACCACTAAAATTATTGCCGGGCCTCACCCTACTAAGTTTTCCTGTATCTAGCGAGGATAGCGTTTGCAGTAGGTTCTCATGTATGAGTAGTGACTCAATTATTTTCGCGTAAATATTGGAGAACGGATTTTTCTTAAAGAGCTGTTCATACCCAGCTATGAGATATCTGAGCTCACTACTTAAGCCTGACCCATCCCTCAAGTAATTAATTAATCTAGCTCTAGCACCGGTGTGGAAAACCTTCTCACCATTTATTAAACACTTCTTACTCATTGATAAGTCCAGGTAACGTTCAACGAAGATTTCACGGTAGTTTTCGTAGACAATATATGTGTTCTCGCTAGAGTCTATGACGTAGGGTCCTTCAACAGGTACTGTCACGCTGGGTGAATTCCTTAGGGAGACGTACTCGGGGAACGGATCCGCAAGCTCCGGGAGCTCAATACCCAATATAATGTTAGCTAATTCTCTTAAGTCGTTACCCACGCTTTCCAGGAGGTTCATGACCTTCTTAATCACCGATTGTTTCAGATCTTCGGTGAAACCCCCGGGGATGTACACGTTTGGGTTGGTTAGCCTACCACCTAATAACCTTAGAGCTTCGTTAACCACCTTATTTACTTTGAGTAATGTGTTTACATACTTGTCGTTCTTCACCAAATACTCGTAGTCTGGCAGGACTAGGAATCCCAGATGTATTATGTGGTTTTGAAGTATCTGAAGCTTATTGCAAACATCTCTAAGAATTGAAGTAGCTTCATCTACCTTAATCCCTAGAGCTGACTCCATAGCTAAGTTTGACGCCCAGAAATGAGCGTGGCTACAGACCCCGCACACCCTGGAAACTACATATGGCACTTCCCAGTACTTACGCCCTATAACTAAGGATTCGAAAGACCTGAGGCTAGCTAAGCTATCATACTCTACCTTAACTTTTTCTCCCTCTATCGAGACTAGGATCTCTGATTCCCCAGCAACCCTCACTACTTCTGAAGTAAGCTTAATACTCAACGTTACTCACCTCCCTCACGAGTCTGTGAAGGTTTTGCGGTAGGTATGACCAGAAGAAACTAATTAATGATTTGAGCTCATTTAAGCTAACATTATCTTTATAGAATTCTTCAAGAGCTCTAACCCACACGTCCTCACTCGTAATATAACCTCTGCACCCGATGCACGGGGAGCCCCTCCTAGGGCATTCAGCATCACAACCAGCTACTGTCAGAGGACCTAGGCACGGAAAGCCTCTCAAAACCAGGCAGGAGCGCCCCTGCAATGGGCACTCACTACACACGGGAAGACCCTCCACCCCTAATCTCTTACTGAGACTAAGTAACTCACACATACCCTTCCTCACGCAAGACCAGCACTTGATCTCGTGTGTAGCTAGGAGTAATTCTAGGTTAATCTTCCTTAACCTTATTAACTCACTATCGTGTACTATGATCCTAGCGCCTTCGGAGACGGGGAACCTACATGATGGCACGACCTTCCCGTTAACCTTGACAACACATATCCTGCAAGTAGCTTCGTTGAAGAGGCCTTTAAGGTAGCATAGGGTCGGGACCTCATACCCAGCTTTCTCAATAGCATCGATGACTAAGGCTTCTTGAGGTACCTCGACCTCATCATTATTCACGTAAACCTTAACCATGTGATCACACCTTCACTACTGCACCGAATGGACAGGTTATCAGGCATTGACCGCACTTAGTACAGCGACTCGTATCTATCTTGAATGCTTTACCTGGTTGGCCGCTGATTGCGCTTGCCGGGCAATTCTTAGCGCATTGCCCACACCCTCTACACCTAACCGGGTTTATCTCGTAAGTCACCAGCCTAGAACACACTTTAGCCGGGCATCTCCTCATGACTACGTGTTCTTCATACTCGTTCTTGAAGTATCTGAGCGTAGACAGCACCGGATTAGGTGCTGTACCTCCTAACGCGCACAGGGAGGACTTCATAATACCCTCCCCGAGCTCTCTCAAGATCTCAAGATCTTCTATGGTCGCGGTACCTGAAGTCACCTTCTCGAGTATATCACCAAGTATCTTCACCCCTACCCTGCATGGTAGGCACTTACCGCAAGACTCCGCTAAAGTGAACGTGATGAAGTACTTAGCCACGTCAACCATACAATTAGTATCATCTATTACCACGAGTCCTCCGGAACCCATTATAGCACCGTAGGACTGTAGAGTCTCGTAATCTAGCTCTAAGTCAAGCAGATCAGCCGGTATGCACCCGCCGCTCGGACCACCAACTTGAACCGCCTTAACCGACCTCCCGTCCGGCAGGCCCCCAGCTAACTCATATACTAAGGTACGGATCCTAGTACCTATGGGGACCTCGTACACGCCGGTCTTCTTAACAGAGCCAGTCACACAGAACATCTTGGTTCCCTTAGATCTCTCAGTCCCGTACTTAGTGAATTCCTCTAAACCTGTCTGGAAAATAGTTGCTACATGCGCGAGAGTCTCGACGTTATTTATTACTGTAGGCTTTCCCCACAAGCCGCTTGTTGCTGGATAAGGCGGTCTCTGCCTGGTTCTAGACCTACCCTCTATCGCAGCGATGAGAGCTGTCTCCTCACCGCACACGAAAGCGCCGGCACTCCTATAAACCTCTACATCAAAGCTAAAGTTAGTGCCCAGTATCTTCTCGCCCAGGAAGCCATAGTCTCTAGCCTGCCTCACAGCTACCTCAAGTCTATCTGCCATGAGAGGCTTCTCAGCTCTCACGAATATGTAGCCCTTAGAAGCACCTATGGCATAACCTGCTATAATCAACCCTTCTAAAACTCTGTGGGGGTCTGACTCAGCCAGCAATCTATTCATGAAAGCTCCTGGATCTCCCTCGTCGCCGTTGCAAATCACGTACTTGATATCACTTCTCTGCTCGTACGCTATCCTCCACTTATACCACGTAGGGAATCCCGCTCCCCCACGACCCCTAAGACCGGACTTCCTTACAACCTTTATCACTTCTTCCTTACCTAACTTAAGCGCTTTCCTAAGACCTGAGTAACCTCCAGTTCTCAAGTAATCTTCTATTGACTCAGGATCTATGAAGCCGCAGTTTCTTGAAACATACCTTACTTGAAGCCTCCACTCAGGCAAAGAGTTAAGGGATGGCACTCCCTTGAATCCATTCGCTTCACCCCTGACTGCTAAGGCATCGCTTAAGTCTCCCTCGACATACCTCCTTATTATTCTCTCAACTTGATCCGGCTTGACGTTAGCGTATATCGCTGGCGGCAATCCACTTGACTCTAACTCTATCCAAGGATCTAGGTAACATAAGCCCATACACCCGGTTTTCTTGACTCTTGCATCAAGACCTAGCTTTCCTAAAGCTTTCTTAATAGACTCTAGCACTTTGTCGGCACCGGCTGCCAGAGTACAGCTAGCTAAGGGCACCCTAACTACGAATTCACTAATTTTCTGAACGCCTGCACCTAAGTCTAAAGCCTCACCCATTTTTAAGTCCCTTTAACTTCATCAAAGCTCTCGATTTGTAGTCTAGAACCACCCTCTTACTCTCAGATACGTTGAGTCTGCCGTGAACATACCTCTCACTCCCATCCGAAGAGGTAACCATAATGACTGGAGCCAGGCTACAACAACCAAAACATCTAGCTTTCTCAACAGTTATAGTGCCTTCTCTGGCCGTGTTCTCTCTTTCCCTCAAACCAAGCACCTTCCTCATAGATTCGTAAATTTCCGAAGATCCCTTAAGATAGCAGGTTGTGCCGAAGCATACCTGAATAATGTAGACCCCAACTGGTTCCAGCCTGAATTGATGATAGAATGTAGCAACGTTAATGATCTCAGATAATGAGATGCCTAGCTTAACAGACAATATCTCAAGAGCTTGTCTAGGAAGGTGTTGAAACTCCCTCTGTATTTCCTGAAGCATGTTAATTAGCTTACTCCTGTCAGAGCCATACTTATGAATAACCCTATCTACGACACTGAGGTAACTCCTAGAATCTAACACGACGCCTGACTGAGGCACCCGCAAATAAGTTTTTGATTGTTCGCAATACATGACTATCCCTAGCTATACTAAAGGGGTTCAATCTATATAAAGAGAACTTAATTAAACTTACTTTTAGGTAAGTAAGTTTAATTAAGGAGGAATCTAACTCAGGGATTACGAGATTTTACGCGTGTTATGAGGCTCACACTTTAGGGTAGAAATGCTTACACCTACACGCCTTATTCCTTATGCAACGTCCTAGAACTAATTCCGAGATTTTCGATATGAGGTATGAGCACCTCCTGCAGAAATCGGTTTCCATGTCTATGTTTTTAAGTAGCTTAAGTATGTTGCTTGCAGTATTAACGGCTGCGTCTACGTCTTGAGCTAGCAAGGAGTTTATAGATCCTTCGGCTAATTCCATGAGTTCCTCAACACACTTCATTTCTGAGGGGGTGAGTTTCTGTACGTTAAGGAAGGTATTTACTAGTTCTTTAATGTATTCTATAGAGAGTAGTAGGTCTATGGCTTCGTAAGGCTCGACGCTGTTCTCGGCTAGGCTGAGTTTCAGGTTTCTCAAGAAGTAGAGGTAGTTCCTCATGAACTCTTTATAATACATAGAAGCTTTCTCGTAATCATTGCTGACCAAGCTTTCCAAAAATTCAGTAGTTATTGATTCAATGAGTTTCAGTGTGGACGGCATGTCCGTCTTCACGTCGTTAAACAGTATTTCATGTATTTTTGAGCCAGGCTCCGCCCTAAGCATAAACATGGAGATATTTTCTCTGAGTCTTTCAGAGATCTTAAGTAGCTCCGTGTACTCAGCTCTTACTTTAACTTTAGTAACTCCCTCAACGTATGAGGCTATGAGTTTTCTTAAGGCTAAATCCGGGTCATCGACTTCAATTAATATGTTGACGTTCTCAGACTCTTCCTGTGTGTGAGGTACTAAAGTTATTTTAGAGCCGTTAAAAATCAAACCTATCTCGTCACCAGGCTTCACACCCATGGAATCCGCCCACTTCTTAGGTATGACCACTGATAAGGAGCCTTTACCTACCAAACCAACCTTCTTAACGATCTTCTCAGTCATTCACCCTAACCCAACTAATATTGGATACAGTCTTTAAGAATTATTGAAACGTGAAATTCCCGCCAGTTTGTTTTTATGATTAGCTCTTCCGAACTCGGAGGTTTCAGTGTTGTGTCACAGCATGCGATAAGCTGAGTGGTTTTAGACAGATCTTTCCTCGCTAAAGAAGATCTTTCCTAGGTGTCTGGGCGGTGCGAACCTCCTGCGCAGTTGCGGAATCGCGGTAACTACGAGGGGTATGAATACGGCTGCTATGAACGGGAGTGCGATGACTATGAAGGTTGATATGCTTATTCCGTACCCCACTAGTACGTCCTGTAGCACGTACGCGTACCTGATGAGTGTAGCGAATATTATTGAGGTAGCTATCCCTACGAGGGGGTGCCTGCCGGACGATAAAGATATTGCGAAGGAGATCCAGCCGTAACCCATTCCCAGACCTTCTTGCCAGTTCTTCGTGTATAGTAGTAGGTAGAGCGAGGACGCAGAACCTATCAGAACGTACCCTAAGAAGGTAGCTATGATCCTTATTTTGAGGACGTTAATGCCTAGGGCTGAGGCCCCAGCAGGATTATCGCCCACAGCTCTTATAGCAGCTCCCAACTTAGTTCTATAAATGAGTAAGTACGTTAACACCCCGATCACTATAGACAGAGTTAAGAAGGTTAAGACGACCTCAGGTATCGGGAGATAGGTATTGAGGTTTATCCTCTCAGCCCTAACCTTCAACGACATCGGGTACGCGAGGAGTGACGCAAGACCGTAACCTACGAACTGAATTGAAAGTCCTATGGCACCGTGAGATATAGGTAGCTTCGTAGTCAAGAAAGCTATTAACACGCCTAACAACCCTATCAGGAGGGATGTGATAAGTAACGCTAACGTGGGGTCGTTCACGAACACCAGTAAAGTAAAGACCAAGGCCACACCTAGCGTGTACGCGCCGTCAATAGCTAAGTTAAGTATGCCTGACTTCTCAACCAAGGAATTGCCTAGACTCGCTAAGTACAGGAAAACAAATATTGGGGACATAGAGATTATCGCGTTAAATACCTCTCCTATCATCATCACTCACCTCATTATCTTTACGGAGTATTCCGTGAATATTCTCAGAATTACGTAGACCACTAGTATAGAACCTATGGGTACGTAGGTTAGGGCGGCTCCAGTCAAAGATAACTCAGGAAACAGCAAGTTAATCTCTGACTGTAGCAAGCTACTTCCCTGGAATAAGGAGGCCACGATGTAAGCGTATATAGGAATGAACCGTAGGTCAAGCATTGAAAGCCACGAGACCAGTATAGCTGTGTAACCTAAGTTCATCGTAGGCGGGCTGACCACGTTAGCTATCTTCTCCAACTTACCTATGCCAGGGTTAGCGAGTATTGAGACCCCTGCAGCACCCGCTAGCATCCCGCTCAAAAACATCGCCAATAAGACATACCTCCTCTCATCCACCCCTACAGACCTGAGAAGCTGCGGGTTTGACCCAATTATCTTCAGTCTAAGACCTACCGTCGTATACCTATACATCAAGATGACAGAGACAAAGAATATCACAGCCATAAGTACCTCCTGCACGGTAACCGAGGTACCTGGGATTAAGTTAAAGAGCAGTGCTGAATTCATTCTATCGGTTCTGAAGAATTGCCTGGCTTGAACACTAAGACCCCTCAAGTTGTAAGAGACCAAGTGATTAAAGAGTTGATATGCCACGTAATTTAAGATGAGGGTGGATGCTACCTCATCTATGTCTAAGTACGCCTTAAGTGCTGCGGGTATTAAAGCCCATAAACCCCCAGCCAACATCCCGAATAGAACCATCAATAACTTGCCTAGAGAGGGATCCATTAAGAGAATTGAGATGACAGGCTTAACGGGGGACGCGTCAATGATCTCCACACCAGGCATGTTGGCGTAATTAGGGAGTTCACTAGGACTTACGTACATGGATTGCGCCGCAACGAAAAGCGCTATGTAACCCCCTGCAAGCATCCCCCAAATCATCTGACCCTCAGCACCGATATTCCAGATAGAAGCTCTGAAACTCATGGTTAACGCGACACCCAGTATCACGAGCAGAGCAAAATATCTTAGGGTCTGAGGACTTTGGAATCCTGTGAAGATCTCGCTGATGAATAGATCTGGCGGCACACCTATGGAAGCAAATATGAGCGTAGATAACGCTAAACCTGCAAGTATCGATAACACTGGTATCCCAACATAGTATAAGTTAGACGTCTTCACACGCTTGACTACTATTAAGCGCATCTTAACTCACCATAACCCTCTCAACTTCCTCCCTACTCACACCAGACTTAAAAACACCTACGATAGAACCAGAATTCATGACAGCTATTACGTCGCTTAACTCCATGATCTCGTCAAGGTCTTCGGAAGCGATCACAGCACACATACCCTCGTTCACAGCTTTACTAACTATTAACCTCCTAACATAACGTGCTGAGACCTCGTCCAACCCTCTAGTAGGGTTATAAGCCACTAAGGCAATCTTAGAGACCGTCAACTCTCTAGCTACTAAAACCTTCATTAAGTTACCTCCTGACAACACCTTAGCCTTAGTGTTCGTCGACGGCGTCACTATACTAAACTCCTTAACCAAATCAGACGCTAAGCTCTTAACATTTCTCCACCTTATTAAGAATCTTGTGAGTTTTGGATGCACCGCTATGTTCTCCTCAATACTGTTATCTAACGAAACACCCTTCTTAACAGGCTCGTCCGGTATATAACCTATCCCTAAACGCCTAATTATCGTTGAACCCTTGTTAGTAACATTGATCTCATTTCCATTAACGCGTAAGTATATACTACCTCTCTCAGACTTCCTCAACCCTGCTAACGCTTGAATAAGTTCTAGCTGACCATTACCGGCGACCCCGGCTATCCCTAGAATCTCACCCCTACGAACACTAAATGACACGCCTTTCACCGCGTAGACGCCGTAATCACTCCTAACCCAGAGATCTCTCACAACTAAAACCTCCGAATCCCCCACACCCGACTTCTCATACTTACTAGAGTTGAGTTGGGCAAGTCTCTCACCAAACATCATATACCTGACCTGATCTAGGGTGGTCTCGCTGGTTCTGACCGTGCCGACTACCTCCCCCCTCCTGAGGACTGTTATCCTGTCTGAAACTTCCATAGCTTCAGGTATCTTATGCGTTACGAGCAGAACCGTGCCTCCCTTACTCTTAAAGAGCTTCATGAAGTCATAGAGTTTTTCTCTCTCAGCGTGGGGGAGGAGCGTGGTCGCTTCATCGAAGGCTATCACCTTAGCGTTAAGTAATAACGCTCTCAAAATCTCTACTAATTGTTTCTGAGTATAACTCAGCTTCCAAACCTCCACGTCCGGGTCTATCTTCACACCATACTCCCTACCTCTCTCTAAGAGAAACCTAGATACCTTCCTCACGCTACTTACGTAACCAAACTGACTTAGAGATAGCGATAAGTTCTCGGCGATGGTTAATGAGTCTATGAGTTGAGGGACTTGAGAAACAAGCACTAAGCCGTTCCTCACCGCGTCCTGAGGGGATGTTACTATTACCTTCCTCCCCCCAAAGAATAGATCCCCTTTATCCGGCACGTAGATACCGTACAATATCTTCAGAAGCGTTGACTTACCAGCGCCGTTCTCGCCTAAAATAGCGTGTATCTCCCCGGGAAACACGTCAAGATTAACGTCTCTTAAAGCTACAACACCCGGAAAACTCTTCCACAAACCACGAACGGAAATAACAGGGTTTAAGAATCTCTCTCCATTTAAAGAAAAAAAGGTCTGAGTACTCATTTTTAAGACACCTAACCAGCGGCTCTACCGACTATCCTCACGAAATCCGGAACCCAGTCCATGCTCCAAAGGTCGGCGTGTCCGAGTCTGGTACCTGGAGCTACCGTGACCCTTACTGCGGGATCATCTATCTTGTACCCGCTTAACGGACCCATGAACGGATCGAATGCAGGTGCTATCGGGTATGTGGTGGGTACACCCCCTATTGTTATGGTGATAGAAGTCACGTTCTCGTAGATGTGGCTGGTGGCTATCTGCTGGAAAGACATTAGCATCGGTGCGTTCCTCATCTGCTCGTACCTAAGCCATATCAAGTCGTAAACACTCATAGTCTTGCCAGACATCTTATCAATTACAGTAACTCCCTTAAGGGGTTCCTCAAACTTCGGGTTAATGTACATGACGCTACCGTTAGGGAATACGTGTGCGGCCATCTCAACAGCTCCTGTGTTGAGGAGGTACCAGTAATCAACGTTCTTCAGGTTGGTGGGGGTATAGATACCTGCCTTGATTTTGCCTAATATATCCGCGTATATTATCTCCCACCTAACTAGCTGACCGCTAACTACTACGTCAGGACCGTAAACGTACATGGGGCTGTAGTGGCTGAAGACATATATCTCCTTACCTAACCCGAACTGTTCTTGAGCATACTCTATTATAGCTGTTGAGTCTTCTGTGAAGGCTATTACGTCAACGCCGTATTGATTGACTAAAGTCTCGGCAGCAGCTCTCGCCTTAGCAGGATCGTACCAAGAACCAATCTCTATCACGTAGAGGGTCAGGTTAAGTCCTCTTTGTTGAGCGACCTCCCTAGCACCTATAGCGAAAGCGCTTAAGTGCCTCACCACCTCGGGAATTAAGAAGGCGGCTACGTAACCCACCTTACCAGTCCTCGTTAAAGCACCGGCGGCTAATCCGTTGAGGTAGTAGACCTGGTAGAAGTCGGCGAAGTAAGTACCCATGTTTTTCTCTCTTAAGTAGCCACTACAGTGCCAGAAGATCAGGTTGGGGTATTGTAAAGCTACGGATCTCGTACCCTCCATGAAACCGAATGACGTGGTGAAGAAGACGTTATATCCCTTCCCTATCAAATCCCTCAACTTATCGACCTCAGCACCTTCCGGAACACTCTCGTAGTATGTGGTCTCAAGCCAGTCTTTATAAAGCTCAGCAACAATTTTCCTCCCTAAGTCGTGCATGAAGGTCCAGCCGTAGTCCCCTATAGGGCCTACGTATATGAAACCCGCTCTAATCTTCGCGGGCGGCTCATAAACGGGTGTGACGGTCTCTGTCTTCGTGGTGGTCATAGTGACTGTTTGCGCTGCTTGAGTTACTGTAGTCGTGTAGGTTGGAGCCATCATGCTCCCTAAGTAATAACTTAAAACACC
>CAYZXH010000041.1:12354-13943 GCA_964482405.1 uncultured Desulfurococcaceae archaeon
CTGTAGTCGTGTAGGTTGGAGCCATCATGCTCCCTAAGTAATAACTTAAAACACCCACAACTATTATAGCTATGACTAAACCAACCAATAACATATTTGATCTAGGTGCTGAAGCCAAGTTATTACACCACATGCGTATATTCTAACAAAGCTTTTAAAATACTATTTGATAAAAATGCGTGAAATAGTGCGGTGGGTTCGTAAAGAATCGACTAACAAGCGATGTAATGGAGTCTCACTCAGCATGTTTTCACCTAATCAACGTGTTTACGTTAAAACACGTTTTAAGAGTTTCTATTATTTTAACATGAATATTATAAAATTTCTTAACTTATCAGCGCATCTGTTTAGCCACCAATTAAGATTGCTTTCCAATTAGGATAGCTGTTCGCATCTTTCTTGCAGTTTCAGCCCTCATTATCTCGGCAATCAGTTAGTTTTTAAATTAATGCGTTATCTTTTAAGTAAGGGTTTAAGCTGGGTATAGGAAGTCGACTAGTAGTGCTTGGTGTTGATGGTTGCGTGCGCTGGTGGTGTTGCTGAATAAGGATAATGCTGAGGGATTGGAGAAAGCTCTCGAGTCTTTAGTTAATCAGTCTAACGCGAGTGTCTGCGTGGATTTCGATATTTTAATCGTTGATGGATGGTCTGAGGACGGTTCCGAGCTAGTTGCCGAGAGGTTCAGGGAGAGATTTAAGTGTGTTAACTTCGTTAAGCAGAGGTTTAGGGGAGGGGTTGGGCAAGCTAGGGTAGAGGCCGTTAGGTACGCTATAGACTCAGATTATGACTTGATTATTTGGGGAGATTCTGAGAACGTGTATTCTAGAAACTACGTGAGCGGCTTCCTAAAGTGTTTTAATGATGAGGCTGCGTGTGACGTGTGCTCCGGGTCTACATACGTGAGAGACAGTTTCTGGGGTATGCTCTTTTACTGGTATCACACATATCACCACCTCTTCAAGTTTGTCTCTAGGAGGCACGCTCCCGGGAATAACAAAGCTGTTAAGACGAGTCTCTACGAGAAGTTCGTGTATCCTGCAATACCTAGGAGCGATGATTTCTTTTTCAGTCTCTCAATACAGGGTAGTGCCGAGTTCTGCCATTGCGAGAAGGCTTCATTAATAACCACGGTACCGAGATCCTTCAAGGGGGTTATTGCTTGGCAACGTAATAGAGTGAGAGGATTGGTTGAGGGTTCATTACTTATTGGGAGGAAACTCCCGCCTGACTTCATCCCTTGGTTTCTCTTCGCTCTATCACCAATTATAATATCGCTTACCTACCTTATCATAGCATCGTTAGGTTTAACTTATTTTTTAATATCAGTACCTGCCGAGACCGTGTTCTTAGCATATTTAGTCGGCTTAACTTACCTTGCGGCAAGACTTGAGCTCCTCGCTAGGGAAAGATATTTAAGGTATAGACCTCTTCAAGGATTGCTAGGTCTTCTGGGGATGTACCTACACTCAATATTCACCACATACTACACGCTTAAATTCTTGAGACTACTTAAGCATCGTGTTACTGAGATTAAAGAACGTGATAAACAGATTAAAGAATACTTCGGATTCATCAAGCAGACCTCTTCC
>CAYZXH010000042.1:0-12824 GCA_964482405.1 uncultured Desulfurococcaceae archaeon
TCATCAAGAACATCACAGAATACAGAGCTTATAAACTTTTCCAACCATCCCAGCCCTTCAGGGCGGGGGCTGTAACATTTACTAGGTTAATTTGGGTTGGCTTGTTATTGATTTGGATAGTATGCTTTGTGGTGTGGGGGTTGTTGAAATCGCTGGAGTTACAACTGAAAGCCTCGTCCTTTAGGGCGGGGAGGAGGTCAGAGCCCCCACATGGGTCATCAGCTCATCAAGATACGTCTTAAGCACGTAACCATATAAAAACTTTTTAAACTAAGTGTTTCTATAGCTTCCAAATACCTCAAGTACTCGAACAAGCGAATAGTTCGGCTTTAGGAAATCACATATTATTAACTTCGAATTGTTTTGTGTTTTAGAGGCTGATGTGTGATGCAACCAATTAAGGTATGTGCGGTCGGCGACGTGCACGGTAGGAGGTATCTCCACATTTTTCAAGCCTCGCTAAGATCTATGGTTTTATTCAAGCCGGATGTGTGTGTTTTCGCGGGTGACATGGTTGATGAGGGTAAGGCTGACGAGCTGGAAGTCATAGTTGATGAGGTTAAGACGAAATTTCCTAACACCCCGATCATATCGGTGTTCGGTAATGAGGAGTACCACGAGTATGAGGATGTCTTCATAAGCAGGTATCCCGAGTTGCTGTGGTTGAACGATTCCATGACCTTAATGAATATTAGGGGTGTGAGCGTTGCTTTCATAGGTTCTAGAGGCTCTCTAGATAGGTTGACGTACTGGCAGAAAAGAAATAAGCCGGAACTCAGGATGGTCTACATGGAGAGACCGAGAATACTTAAGTCTCTAATCGAGGAAGCTAAAAAACGCGCTGAACTCGTGGTGTTAATCACTCACTACGCGCCAACCTTCTTAACGGTTAAGGGCGAGCCTGAGAGGATCTACCCGTTCATGGGGTCGCAGTTAATGGAGAAGGTCGTGAAGGAGGTTAAGCCGGACGTCGTGATTCACGCGCACGCACATAACGCTAGGGTGGTTGAGACATCAATAGGGGGTACGAAAATCTATAACGTATCACTACCAGCGAGGAAAGGCATAACGCAAGTGGAGATACAGCCTAGGAAAACTCTAGAGAGCTTTAAGGTAGGCAAGTAAGGCTCTAAGGTGATGGATTTAAATATCGTGAATCCTTGTAAACTTATGTTTCACTAAGTTAAATGCTTAGGAGGGCGTGGAGGCATGCTAATATGTGTGACCGGGATGCCTGGTGCCGGTAAATCAGAGATCGCTATGAGGATAGCTAAGCGTTTAAACGCTAAACTACTTAATATGGGTGATTTCGTCAGGTCAGAAGCTATTAAGAGGGGGCTTCCCATAGATAGGGAAAACCTAATGAGGCTAGCTAACGAGTTAAGAGATGAGATGGGTCCTGACGCGGTAGCTAAGTTAGTCCTAGCTAGTATTGCTAAGGGCTCTCTTTACGTGATTGACGGGGTTAGGAGCTTGGAGGAGGTTAATATGTTCAGAAGTAAGACTAATGTTATCTTAATAGCTGTTCATGCATCACCTAAGGAAAGATTTAGGAGGTTACTGAATAGGGGTAGGGGGGACGACCCCAAAAACTATCAAGAATTTCTTGAGAGAGACCTCAAGGAACTTAAGTTAGGTTTAGGGAACGTCATAGCTATGGCTGACATAATAGTGGTGAATCAAGGTAGGGATATAGAGTCAGTTGTGGAAGAAGCGTTAAAGATGATTGAGGAGGTTTTGAGGGATGTTCATGCTGATAGTGACGTGTGAGGTAAGGCCTACTGAAGACAAGGATAAGGTCGTGAAAGCCGTAACTAATCTTTTCAGCTTAAGCAAGATCGAAGTTGTTGAAGACTACCCTTATAACAAGCTAGTCGGTGAAAGCGACAAGATAGAGTCTCTGGTGAAGCTTCACAGACTCTTAAGACAGGAGAGGATCCTTGACGCCTTCAGGAACGTACTGCTCAATAATAAGGTAGGTAACACTACTGAGTTCAAGCTTAATAAGCAAAGTGCTTACGTTGGTAGAGCTACCTTAGTGACCTTAGACAGCGAATCACCGCTAGGCCCTATAGTAGTTAGGATAATCAGCGATAAGATAGATGAGGTAATAGATTGGCTAGCTCCTAAGACAGTGGGGGGTCATCCCACACAGGAAAGGAGCATGCCGAAGGTATAGGCGATGTCTTCACCGCCGGCACCAAAGTAGGGGGTGTGAAATCGTTGAACGAGTTGCCGGAGAATATTGTCTTGAGAGCTTTAATGCTTGGCTTGATACCTGCCTTATTGACTTCCTTAGGAGGGCTTGCAGGATTAATTGGAGCTAAAGGTCGTGAGAAACACTTAGATGTGGGATTAGGATTCAGCGCTGGAGTCATGGTCGTGGCTTCATTCACGAGTCTTTTACTACCTGCTATTGAGTTAGGCGGAGTTTCTTTAGTTACGGCAGGATTCTTAGCAGGTGTGGTACTCATTGTTTTTCTGGATAGAATTATACCGCACGAGCATTTACTGAAGGGTTATGAAGGGCCTTCGTTCATGAAGGATAGAATGAAGCACGTATGGCTCGTGACCATGGCTATCTTAATACATAACCTGCCCGAAGGCTTAGCCGTGGGCAGTTCCTCCGTCGTTAGCTCTCCCGTAGGTCTCGCCACGGCAATAGCTATAGGGATCCAGGACATACCGGAAGGATTCGCGGTCTCCTTCCCGATAGCTATAGCAGGGAAGAGTAAGAAGAGAGCTCTAGGCATTTCCGTATTGAGCGGCTTAAGCGAGACTTTAATGGCGGTGGTGGCGGCGTTGCTGTCTTCTATGACAACTAGTTTACTGGTCTTAACACTATCTCTTGCCGCTGGTTCGATGATATACGTAGTTAGTCATGAAGTAATTCCGGAGACACATAGGCATGGTCATGAAAGTCTCTCAACGCTTGGCTTCATGTCAGGATTTATAATAATGTTGTGGTTGGATACGATACTAGGTTGATACTTGAGCAGGCCAAGAATATTTTAGACGTTAATGAATAGATATTCTTGAGTGATCTGTTTGGGAAGGTGTCTAACGTTAATTAACGGTAAGATTTACCTATCATACAGTCCTTTAAAAACTTCCGAGTCTTTGGTGGCCGCTGGCGGTAGGGTTATCTTCACCGGCAGTAGATCAAGTGCTTTAGCGATTAGCGAATTACTTGGGTGTGATTTAATTGATTTAGAGGGTAAAGTAGTTTTACCGGGATTTATTGACGCGCACATGCACTTAGACGGGGTTGGAATGTCTCTGAGCACAGTTGACTTAAGAGGTGTTAGGAGTATTGATGAACTTAAGGATAGGGTTAGAAGATTCGCTGATAAGCTAGGCTCGTGGGTTTTCGGGCATGGATGGGATCAAGAATTCTTTAAGGAGGGTAGGTGGCCTACCCGTTGGGACTTAGATGAGGTGGTTAGTGATAAGCCTGTGTTATTAACTCGTGTCTGCGGGCACGCGGCAGTGTTGAACACTAAGGCTATGGAGATCACGGGACTCATAGATAGTGACTCCCCTCACGTGTTAAGAGATGAGAAGGGGGAGGCAACAGGCATTATTAGAGAAGAAGCTCTTGACATAGCTAAAAACAAATTTAGGGAGTCTCTGACGATAGAAGATCATAAGAGATTCTTGGAGGAAGCGATTAAATACGCAGCCTCTCTCGGGGTAACTACGGTAGGTTTTGTAAGCGTTAACGAAACAACTTTTAAAGCACTTGAAGAACTCAGGTATGAAGGTAGACTATTCATCAGGGTTAGAGCTTACCTTAACCCAGGGAGAAACAACGACCTGTTATCAACCCTTAAGAAATTAGGTGTGAGGAGTGGTTTTGGGAATGATTACCTGAAGATTTACGGCATTAAGATATTTGTTGACGGCTCTTTAGGTGCTAGGACTGCGTGGCTCACAGAACCATATAGTGATGAACCAAATACTCGCGGCTCTCAACTCATAGACGAGAAAACCCTAGAAAAACTTGTTAAGGAAGCTCATGAAGCAGGTCTTCAACTAGCTATACACGCTATAGGTGACGCAGCCATTGACCTAGTCTTACGTATTTACTCAAGAATTAAAGACTCACGTGAGTCTAGACATAGGATTGAGCACGCATCTGTTGTAAGGCCTGATCAAATCACTAAGATCGGGGAGTTAGGTACGCCACTAGTGATTCAACCACATTTTGTCATAACGGATTGGTGGGTACTTAAGAGACTCGGTAGCTCAAGAGCTGTTTGGGTTTATCCCTTCAAGACTTTAGTTGATTCAGGAGTGCCTCTAGGTATTAGTACGGACTCCCCAGTAGAGCCTCTAAATCCTTGGGAAACTGTTTACGCGGCAGTAACTAGAGGCGAGCACGATAATATAGAACTCTCTAAACATACCCCACACGAAAAGCTATCGCTTACGGAAGTCCTACACTTATACACTTATGGCTCGGCTTACGTCTTAAGAGAAGAAAGCAGTATAGGAAGCTTAGAGGTAGGTAAGCTTGCTGACTTCATAATAGTGGATAAAGACCCTTACGCAATCGACGAGAAGACGCTACAGGAGATTAAGGTTTTAGCGACTTACGTCGGTGGCGTGAAGGTATATGAGCGCTTAACTTCCTCATCCTAAAGAGGGATGGATGGGGTCTGGGCTTCATTGGGGCTTATGTGGATCCCTCTGCCCTTGGCTTCATCGCCCTCGGAGCCCCCTTTCATCGGGGCCCGTGTCACGGGGCTCCGCCCGCTTAGGGCGACCCATTAATTACTCATAGCTAGAAGTACAAGCCTACGACGCTTAAAGCTCGCTTCACTGCCTTGATCCACGAGTCGGGTGGTTTTCCGGGGCTTCTTAAGTAGTAGGCCTTCTTAAACCATTCCGCCCTGTTCTCAGATATTATGACTGACACATCAGAATTTCTCAGTATCCCTTCGTCAGCAGGGTTATCACCTAACCCTATAACTAGCGTTTCCCTCCCAACCACGTTAATTTGCTTCAGGAGCTCGCGTGTCGCCCTATCCTTATCCGCCTCTAGTATGTGTACCGCTCTCTCAGTTTGGATTGTTTTAAGGCTCGTGTTTCTAATCACGGAGCTTATGAAGTTCCTGCAGGGGTTGTGTTGTGTAATGAATACCTCGCTATATAGTCTCACTTGAGATAACTTGATTAATTCCGTAGGTATTCCTAGAGCTCTCGACACGTTCTCTGGCTCCGCTTTACTGAGTCTTAAAGCTTTCCCTAAGCAATCCGGGCTTCCCTCTATGTACGTTAGTAATTCTTCGTAGATACTTATAGGATTACATAACTCTAAAAATTCGTAATTACCTGCCACTTGTTTGGGGCCCCATCTTAAGAAGCCTCTGAGCGCGTAGATAACGCAGCCTCCCTCGATTACGTATGCCGGGAAATTATGGTTTAGCTTACTCATCAATTCCTCAACCTCGATGAATGTCTTGAACGTTACTGGCACGACCTCAACTCCAAGCATCCTCAACTCACTTAAGAAACTTCTTAACTCCTCTACTGAACTCTCCTGCGTTATAGGCAGCATAGTGTCGTCTACGTCTGTAAGTATCACCGCCTTACCGCTCAACCTAAAATCCGTAAGCAACCGAGAGTTCACTCCTTGATAATACCTCATCAAGGAATTTCCTAGCGTTTATTTTAGGGTATTCGTAAGTTCTTGGCTTAGGCGGTTCCTCCTCATACGAGAACTCCTTCAATATCTTGAGTACCATGTTTTTGAGGTGTTGGTCTGCCAGCCTAGAATGATATATAGCTCCTAAACTCTCCGCAAGCATCTCTATTACGTGTAACTCACCTTTCTGTGAGTGAAGATGCGGGTTCCTCGACTCTATCTGAAATATGTCTATAGTATTCGGTAACGCCTTACACAAGCCCTCCCTCAAGCCGACATAACAATTCTCAAGTAAGTACACTAACTCGTAAGTTTCTATAGAGTATCTAGAAGCGAAGTTAAGCATTTTGGCTAGCTCTATACTCATGGCATGTTCGCCGCTATTACTAGTTTTTATTATGTCCGTCTCGAACTTCCTCCCCCTTGAGAGAGCGTTATTAAGCACATTACTCACTATGCTGGATACACGCCCCCACCTCCTCAGAAGGAATTCCTCCCCATACCAGCCTTTAAATCCCCATGAAATGCGCACCATCTTATAAGGTGATTTACTCATAGCTAGGGCTGTGTAGTAGATGAGCGCGTATTCGAGTACAGCCCCAGGAACGTAATTATCGCTGTCTATATACCCTACATACCTGGAGTTAATACCTTCAGCGACTAGGGTGCCTATTAAGAGACCCTCACCCTTACCATCCCTAACTAGCCCCTCAGACTCGTCTACTAAGCCAGGAGCTTCATCCTTAAGTAACTCCGCTATGAGTGGATCTTTCTGGTGTAAGATTATGATGGATCTCCCAGACAGCTGGTAGAGATTCTTAACTATGTCAGCTTCACTAGAGTAAACGTCGAGAGGCCTAGTAGAGGAGTTAGACACTACTATAAGGGGTGAATGTAGGGGGACTGCGCGAAGAACTCCTTCTAATACTAAAGGGTCCTCATCCCTGACAGGAACAACCACCGCCGTAGACTCAGCAACTCTAACCAAGTTCTCCGAAGTTAAACAAAATGCACCGTGTTTCCTCTCGAAATCAACACCGTAAAGAGAAACAGTCCTAGTAACATCATATATCTTGACAGCACCATATGTCTCAAACTTAAATGGAAGTCTAACGAGCAATCCAACCCCCACTAATATATGTTAACTTAATTAAAAATATCGTACGCCCCCGCACTTGAAAGGAGGAGACCGCATCTGCTTTGTTGGTAGTTCACTGCGTGACGTTTAATTTGACTGAGTTCATGAGGGATGGTTGACGTTTCTCTGCAGCGGATGACGAAGGTTCCGAGTCTTCTGGGCTTCCTATCATTTTTCCAGTGCTTCCTCACGAGCGCGGCATCACTTGCTCAGACCCTACCGTCCTTACGGAATGTCTACAGGTATTTGTGGGCATTAGCAATATTTATAAGGGTGAGATTTTAGTTTTCTTATATGTGGTGATATATTGGTAACGGCTGAGTACGTCATATTCGTTACTATTGCGGGAGTTATGTTAGGAACTTTCTATGGGTTAGCTACAATAGGTCTTAGCTTTACTTTCGGGATTTTAAGGATTCTTAATAGTGGTCACGGAAGTTTCGTGATGATCGGTGCGTACGTTAGTTACTGGTGTTTCGCGTTATTAGGGCTCTCCCCCTTGGTTTCGTCATTGCTGGCTTTCGTTGTTGGGTTCTTCATAGGTTTTGCACTGTATCACGGTCTTATATCTCGCGTGCTTGGTGGTCCAGAACTAATCTCACTTGTTTTAATGTTTGCTTTCGGGATTTTCTTGCAGGAGGTGGCTAAGTTTTCTTGGAGTGCTTCGCCGCGAGGGTTCACATGGGGTTTAGGAAGCGTTAACATATTTGGTTATGAGTATCCCTTAACGCGCTTAATCGGGGGTGTGGTTAGTGCGGTAATAGTTCTGGTGCTTTACGTGTTCTTATTCAGGACTAAGTCCGGGAACGCGATCAGGAGTGTTGTGGAGGATCCTGAAGGGGCCGCGTTGTGCGGGGTTGATGTGAGCAGGGTTTACGCGTTAAGTCTAGCTATAGCGCTCGGCTTAACGGTCGCAAGCGGGGCTTTATCAACTCTCTTCGTTTCAGGAGGCATAGAGCCGTATATGGGGGACCCCTACACAACCAGAGCTTTCGCGATAGCGGTTTTGGGAGGACTTACATCACCTTTTGGTTCTTTTCTTGCGGGCCTGCTTTTCGGTATTATTGAAAACATCTCATACATGTTGCTATCACTCGCCAATGTTGGGAATCCTTTTTCTATGACTAGATTCTTGACGTTCGCGATGATTTTGCTGGTGCTCTTAATCAGACCTCAAGGACTTTTAAAGAGGTGATAGTCGTGGATATCAGGGCTCACAGATCCTTAATTATCTTGTTCTTGGTTTCACTGACCTTACTCTTCGTTAGGGTAGGAATCCCCGAGACTAGACAGGTCTTATCAATACTATTCTTCTACATAGCGCTCAGCGAGGTCTTCAACCTATTTACTGGGTTAACTCTCTACGTATGTTTTGGTTACGTGGCTTTCGTTGCTTTAGGCATGTACGGTGGTGGAGCCACTATAAAATATCTTCTCTCCACTTCGAGTCCCCCACCACTCGCGTTGGTTCTAGCGTGTGCTTTTGCCGTTGCAGGAATACTCGCGTTGATTTTGGCCTTAGCGGTTGGGTGGATAAGCGTGAGGTTGAAAGGCGCGTATTTCGCAATAGCTACGATAGGTCTTAACGAAGGTCTTAAAAACTTGATTGAGGGGACCGGGATTTGGGGTGGTAGTAGCGGTCTTGTAATAGCTAATGACCTAATACAGGCCTATAACTACGATACATTCATATTCGTTACTTCAGAACTCGCTGATTACCTGATCTTCACGGTATACGCGGTTACGATTCTATGTATATACCTAGTGATTAAGTCTAGGCTAGGTTATGGTCTAGCTGCTTTAAGAGAAGATGAGGAGGCCGCGAACGTTATGGGAGTGAACGTGGTTAGGTATAAGCTCATAGTGTTCGTGATTAGCGCGACGCTCGCCGGCATGCTGGGAGCGGGTAAGATGATTAAAGACGTGGCCATATATCCCCCGCAAGCTTTCGCCGTCTCTTACACTGTTGAAGCTATAGTCATATCCATGCTTGGGGGTCTAGGCACCGTCACAGGGCCTGTGATAGGCGGCTTAATATACGGTATCTTGAAATACGTGCTCACGGTGAGCTTCCCTGGACTTCAGCTCTTGGCTCTAGCTCCGGCTCTCATGGCTATGTGTGTTATGTTCCCGTACGGCATCGTAGGGTGGCTTAGGAGGAGGTTTAAGGGAAGTAAGATTGAATCATTACTTATTTAGGTGGTTGGATATGAGTAAAGAATTATTAAGGCTTGAGAACGTCTCGAAAAGCTTCGGAGGTATCAGAGCACTCAACAACGTTAATTTAATCATCAAGGAGGGTGAGAAGCTAGCTATAATAGGCCCTAACGGAGCGGGCAAAACCACTTTATTCAACGCTATAAGCGGGGTTTTCGACTTAGATTCCGGAAGGATATTCTACTTAGGTAGGGATATCACAAAACTACCGCCGTTCAAGAGAAAATATCTCGGTATATCGAGAGCTTTCCAGATACCGAGACCTTTTGCCGGGATGACGGTCTTGGATAACGTGGTTGTTGGAGCTTTGTTTTCTAGAGATATAAAAGACATTAAAGAGGCTAGAAATAGAGCTGAGGAAATCCTTTCTTTAGTAGGTCTTCACAACAAGAGGGATGAGCTAGCGGTGAACCTTACGTCACCTGAGAAGAAGTTGCTGGAATTAGCTAGGGCTTTAGCTCCTAGACCAAGGCTATTACTACTTGACGAGATAGTCGCGGGAATACCGCCGGCAGAAGTCGATAAGATAATGAGTCTTGTCGTGAAGATCTCGGAGCAGGAGAACATATCCGTGGTAGCCTTAGTAGAACACGTTATGAGGGTGCTGAGGTACGTGGAGAGAGCTATTTTTCTGCATGAGGGTCGTGTGATGATGGATGACACGCCTGATAAGGTTCTTAATAGTGAGGTAGTTAAGGACATATATCTGGGGAAGGTCTATGAGTGAGGTAGTTTTAAGAGTTGAAAACGTTGAGACAGGGTATAAGGGAGTTCAGGTACTTTGGGGTACCACGGTCAGTGTGAGTAAGAACGAGATTGTCGCAGTATTAGGCCCTAACGGAGCGGGCAAAACAACACTCCTCAAAGCAATCATCGGTTTCCTGAAGATTTGGGAAGGTTCCATAAAGTTCTTAAACGAGGAGATATCCGGGCTCCCAGTACATGAGAGGGTGAGGAAGGGTATTGCGTTAGTGCCTGAAGGCAGGAAATTATTCCCTAACATGACTGTTGAGGAAAACCTGATCATGGGCGCTTACCTCTACAATATAAAGAAAGATAAGGAGATCCAGAACATAATGGAGATAGTCTACAACTTATTCCCCATCCTAAAAGAACGACGTACTCAGAAAGCCGGAACATTGAGCGGCGGACAACAGCAAATGCTCGCCATAGGGAGGGCCTTAATGACGAACCCTAAGATATTATTGTTAGATGAGCCGACGCTAGGCCTGTCACCTAAGCTCGCTAACGAAGTGCTGGAGACCGTCGTTAAGCTCCGCAACGAACTTGGCGTCTCGGTCTTACTCGTAGAGGAGAAGGTTCTGCTCGCTACGCGCGTAGCGGACAGGATATACCTGATAAATCAAGGAAGAATAGAACATGAAGTACTGAAGAAAGACTTCGGGAAAGATGAACTCCTTTATAAGTATCTAGGGTTGTGAGCCACCGTTTCTCGGTAGGTGGTGGTTCATTACTGTTCATATGTGTTGATTTCACAGCTCCTCACCGCCTACCTCTCAACGGCTCCTGTATCCACTAGTCCCCGACTACGGAAGTTCATCCACTCCAGTCGCCTAGGGCTTCACCGAGGCTTCCCTTGTTTGGCTGGGCGGCTTCGCACATTAGCTTACGGCTAAGAGCGTCCCACCTTAAATGACGGGTTTCGCTTATGAAAGCTTGGTTGTCTCGAAAGTTTATTAACCTTCGATATCCAACTATTATTGTGGTATCCCATGGCTTTAAAACCAGCTGTAATCGTAGCTTTAGCGCTTGTCGTCATAGTGGTTGCCGGACTCTTGTATTGGTACTTCGTGGTGGCGCCTCCTAAACCTACTGAGGAAATACCTGATAAGATAACGGTTGGCTTGACGTTAGGGTTATCCGGTTCTTACTCCTACGCTTCCCATCAAGGTCTTTGGGGAATTCAAGCAGCAATTAAGTGGATTAATGAAGTCTATGGGGGTATTAAGATAGGTAATAAGGCGGTGAAGATAGAGTTGAAGTATTATGACGATCAATCTAATAAAGAGCTTGTCTCAAGTCTTTACGAGCAACTCATCAATGTTGATAAGGTTGATTTCTTGTTAGGGCCTTATGGGTCCCCCTTAGTGATGGTTGCGGCCCCTGTTGCGGCTAAATATAACAAGTTGATGATTAATTGGATGGGTACTGGGGACATAATTCACGAGCAGGGCTATAAGAACTTGGTTATGGTGTCAACTCACTCCAGTTACCAGATGCGGCCTGCTATGGAGATGATTAAGACCCTGGATCCCAACGCTACTATAGCCGTGATATTTAAGGAAGACGAGCATAATAGGTACTTAGCTAGAGGAGCTCTTGAAGAAGCTGTAAAACTCGGTTTAAGCGTGGTCTTCAATAAGTCGTACCCAGTAGATATCAGAGACTTCACCCCGATATTCACGGAGATGGCCGCGAAGAAACCTGACGTAATAGTTATATGTGCTCACGAAGCTGACGGCATCTTAGCTGCTCAACAATTAGCTGAGTTAAACATAAACGCTAAGCTCATGATCATGGGATTCGTGCCGAGTCTCAAGTCATTTAGGGATGCTTTAGGTAACTTAGCTGAGGGTTGGGCAGGAACTAATCAGTGGACTTACGGAGCTTCTTACACTCCCGACGACGCTCAAGCCTTAGGGTATGAGTGGTTTGGGCCTACTGAGGATAAGTTCCTTGAATTGTATAATCAAGTAGCTAGCCCCGGGCAATTCCCGTCAGAGCACGCAGGCGCTGGTGCAGCAGCAATATTGGTTCTGGCAAGAGCTATAGAGAAAGCACAGAGTCTTAACCAAGACGCTGTCAGAAACGTATTAAACACCATGAAACTCGTCACACTATACGGACTCTATCAAATAGACCCTACCACGGGGAAGCAGATAGCTCATAAAGAGATACTATCTCAGTGGCAGGGAGGCAGATTCGTAGCTATATGGCCTCCTGAGATTGCTGTATCACGGCCGGTATACCCAATACCCACGTGGGATGAGAAGAGGCAGGGCGCGCAAGCACTCCCCTAAACGTTAAGTCTGGAGACAAATCCCTATTTTTATCTTTCTGTTAAACCTAATCCTTCGAAGCGCGGGTTTCATAATCTGGAAGTAGCTGATGTTAGAGTTTATGGAGCCGGGGGCGGGATTCGAACCCGCGGGGTAACGGGTATCAACTGCTTAAACCACTGCAGCCCGCCGCCTTAGACCGCTCGGCCACCCCGGCTAATTAAGTAGTGACTACCGAAAATTTAAATTTTGTCGTTGTATTTAAGGCTGTATAGATATTTCTAGTTGGTATGAGGTGTATGCGTTGCCTTACGGCGTCGAGTGCTTAGCCGAGGTTTTGAGGAGGTTAGGTGGTGAGGGTGTTAAGGGAGTCATTATTGGTAGTACCGTGTATGCTTTAAGGCTTGGCGTGAGGGAGTTAGAGGATGACGTCGATTTATTCACCACGACTATTTCTCCCGTTTTTGACGAGGACTTAATTCTCGAAGTAGCTGAGAGAATAGGATGTCGTGTAGGTAGTACTGAGTGGGGTACTCCCAGTCTTGAATGTGTTTTAGGTAGTGAATGTGTTATCGTGGTTGAGCTGTATGAGAATATACACGATCTCTACGTACCTCCGGAAATGCTGGAGGGAGCTGAGACTGTGGAGATTGAGGGGGTTGAGGTAAAGGTGCTTAGGCTCGAAGACTACATATTACTGAAAGCAAGAGCGGGCAGGGAGCAAGACTTAGAGACCTTAAGCTATATTAGCGACTTAATTAAAAATAAGGCTTTAAAAGTTGATTTTAAGACGTTAAAG
>CAYZXH010000043.1:0-3961 GCA_964482405.1 uncultured Desulfurococcaceae archaeon
TACAGGCTTGTTGAGGAGGGTTTTGAGGTAACTATAGCGGCTCCTTCTGAGGGTAGGGTTGAGGGTAAGCATGGTTATGCTGTGAGTGCCGTGGCCTTGAGTAAGGTGAATCCTGAGGAATACGTGGCTTTAGTAATTCCCGGTGGTAGGGGGCCTGAGAGGATTAGGGCTTTAGCTAGGGAGGAGGCAGTTAGGATAGTGAAGTACTTCGCTGATGCGGGGAAGCCTATTGCGGCCATATGCCACGGCCCCCAACTACTTATATCAGCGGGAGTTACTAGAGGGTTGAGGCTCACTAGCTATGTGGGGATAGCCGACGATGTTAGGGCATCAGGTGGTGAATGGGTTGATCAACCGGTCGTTGTAGATAAGAACGTCGTGACCGCGAGAATACCGCCAGACCTGCCTTACTGGATGAGAGAATTCATTAAGTTACTTACTAAACAGTAAGTTTAGTCTTACAGAGATCAAAACTTTTTATTTCAGTAAATTATGTTGAAAAGAGTTCCGGGCACACCCTACATCTCACAGGATCTATCATTGGTTGGAGCTTGTGGTGAAACTCGCACAGGTATTTCCTACTCATAGCTAGCAAGGATATCTTGAGGAGTCTGGTCTCTATGGTCAGCCAGTCTAGGTCTCGGGCTGCTAAATCTCTAGCTAGCGCCATGACTTCACTATCTATGTCTGGGAATTTAGTTACTTCCACGGCTACTCCCCTCTCACGACTCAGGTACCTAGACACCGCTGACGGGGTTATCTTTAGTTTCTTAGCGATCTCCACCTCACTCATCTTAAACTCGTTACTCATTAGCTCTGCTAACCTCCTCTTCAGTGAAGGGATTAAGTACCTATACCCTACCTCAAAAACTGAAGACATTTAAAGCACCATTACCTTCCTCATTACCTCCTCAGGGTTCTTAATAACCTCAGTTAAGTCCTCGACTACTTCTAGAGTACCTAGGTATTTCCCTCCCTCATCCCTGACAGCTACTACGAGCACCCTAATTATCCTATCACCTTGTTTAGTCCAGTACTCCCTGAACTCCTCACCTTTCTTGAGTCTCTCAACGTTGACTTTAACCATGCCCTCAAGCCTTGGTGGGTGGCAGAAAAGCAGTCTGCGACCTACTATTGTCTTAGTCCTTACGAACCCCTTAGAAAACTTACTTTTAGTGAAGAACCTCACCCTATCGTTTTCATCGGCGTAGGTTAGTTCTAGTGGTAGGGACTCGAAAATAGCTTCCACCTCTTTCTTGCTTAAGAAGCCCGTGCTGAGCTCTATATCTCCCTCCTTCCTGACCTCATAGATGTCTGCCTCGAGCTTCTTAAGAGCTAACTCCCTGAACTCAGGTGGTAACGCCTCAGCCTGCTCCTTAGTTATTTCAGGACTTATCTCGTAAGGCATTAAAGGCTTCACACCAGGCTTCCACTCCACGCTGGCAGGCACTAAGTAACCGATATCCTTACCTATCTCCCCTATAGCTGCCCACTCACCCTCGGTGAATAAGACCCAGACAGCCGGAAACAGTATCTTGTTCTCCCTAAACACTAACTCACTAATCTCTCTGGAAATTTCTAGAGCCTTACTAGCTACCTCCTTAATTAATTTCTCATCACCTTGAGCTTTTTCAGCAAGCGCTCTAAGCTCTCTTATTTTCTGAATTACCTGGTCTTCACGCCCCCACAAGACTCTGGGCACGGCCACAATCCCCCTCCTCTCTAAATAGGGGAAGATCAGCATCTGCACCTTCCTATAATGCAGTCTCACGTTTCTTAAGCTCTCCAATACCTTCAGCAACTGCTGGAAAGAGTCTTTAAGACCCTCGCCCTCAGATCTAAGAATAGCGCTCGCGTAAACCCCGAGAACCTCACCCCACTTAAGAATTAACTCATTTTCCTTAAGCAGGAGATCAAGCGGGTGTCCTTCAGGAACACCCCTTAGCTCTCTAGAAGCTAGGTAGTCCTTGAAGAGCTGAACATGCAGGTCACAAAGCTTAAGAATCTCGCTCACGCCCAGACCTTCCCTAACCAACTGTTGCTCGATCAAAGCTATCTCAAAAGGGGATACTTGCTTCAAGATATCGCTAAACTCCTTACTCAGCTCCTCGGGCTTAACACCCTCATGAAGCTTCCTGATTAAGTTCTTAACGAGCTCAATCTTTCTTTCTTCAAGATTTGACACGTGTCACACCAAGAAGAAATCCTTTCAGAGCTTATAAGCTTTTACAAGTGAAAGCCTCCTCGGATCTTCAATATAATTCCGTGTCCACCCTGATTAGTCTCGATTTCTTCTCATAGGTTTCTAGCCTCAGCTAGGAATTTGCCTGGGTGCGTGTTTGTTACTATTAGGATGTCTACATCACTTGATAGGAAGTGTTTTCCTTCCGCGACATTCCCGAATAAGTAGATCTCAGCGCTTGGGTCAAGTTTTCTCGTTACCTCTACTATTCTCTTAATGTATGTCTTAAGGTTCTTGAATACCTTCTTTCTCTCCTCAGCTTTCTCTATTAACAACTCTTCCCACAATATCCGTCAACCTCGTAACGACTTGATGTAGTCTCCTGGCTTCTCCCTCACTATACTCTCTTACCACATACCTAGACGTGATGTACGTGTTCTCAAGCGAGCCAAGCTCGACGGCGTAGTCTACGAGAATTCTCTTAATTTCTTCAGCGCTTATGAGCTTGTAAGCGAGTTCAAGAAGTTTCCTAACGCTGTGTGTCCTCAGTTAATCAACCCATAGCTTAGGGAGGCATGCCTTCAAATAGAGCTGGAGAGCTTACTCAAGACTGAGAACAGCTAGGTCGTGGAAACCTCTCTCGAACTGCATTTCCGCGGTCTCAAGAAACTTCCTAGACCTTTCTAAGAGGTAATTATATTCCTCGAAGCGAGTCACTAAACAAGACCCCAAACCTCGAATAACTTCACGTTAACAATAAATTAAGTTATGTGTTCTCCAACATCTTGAATAATAGGATCGTTAGCAACGTTTTAGCGTCTACGTGCTCAGACTTAAGCAAGGTCTTAAGTGCTTCGTCAACACCTAACTCAACAGTCCTCACGACCTCACCGGGTTCTGGCGACGCACCAACGAACCTTAGTTTTCTGGCTATGAGGATGTGCAGTACTTCGTCGCTGTAGCCGGGCGCTGTGTAGACTGAGGCAACCTTGATTAGCTCGTCGGCCTCATACCCTACCTCCTCCCTCAACTCCCTCCTCGCGGCACTGACCACGTCTTCCCCTAACTCAACCCTGCCTGCAGGGACCTCCAGAACCCAGTCATTAACGGGAACCCTGAATTGATTTACTAAGACCACACTACCGTCGTCTTTAACCGGCAGTATAGCTACCGCCTCACCAAACCTGACCACATCCCTTAACACGGTCCTGCCTGAATGTAAGTAAGTCTTCTGAACGAGTGTAACCCTCCTACCACTACATAAGACGGATTCGCTGACAGGGATTAATTCCTCCACCACGAGAGAGCACCTAACATTACGTTCCCTGAGTAATTAAAGGGCTTCTTCCCTCACCAAATCTCTTGCTAGAGGCGTGTTGAGGATTAGCTTCACTTTAATTGATTCCCGTGCGTACCCTGAGATGTGTGGGTAGTTAGTGATTCCTAGATGCTCACTCAGCTTTCTTAAGTTTACGTTGTTTAGGATAACTTACACAGCCTTCCCCGCCTCACTCCTCGTCATACACGACCTCCCACTGCTTGAGACCGCTAACGGTTCATGAAGCCTTGATTAAGTACCTACCGTCAGTCACCCTTATCTCAGACTTCACGAGGGCTTGAGGCTCGGCGATCTCAAGTGTCTTACTTAGTTTCGAGGTTTTTGACGAGTCTAAACACGTGATGACCGCGTTTCCTCCGACACGTGAGTTAATCATAGCTGCTGGTGTTATTACGTAGCCGATACCCTGCTCATCCACCGCTAGTAAGTACGTGCGTGGG
>CAYZXH010000043.1:4061-12348 GCA_964482405.1 uncultured Desulfurococcaceae archaeon
AGATACTCACACGACACGCTAACAGTGAAGCAAAGAAATCAACGTAGAACACTACAATTACGGAGATAATCATTTCCGAGTTCTCTCGTTTGAGGTTTTGGTTTCGAGGGTTGTTTTCGGTGTAGTTAACATGCACTTAACTTTACTGTGGTGTAGTTAAGTTCCTGCCTCATTACCTACGTAGAGAATTCTCGAAGTATAGAATGGAATAATAAAACAACACCGTGTTGAGATTAAAAGACCTAAGTCAAAGTTCTCGGAAACCCCCCTATTAAGATACCTAAGAACGGGGATCACCTACTGCACTAGATGATCAACGAGTTGATACACTAATTACTCACTGCCTACGCCCCAGCTTCTCGCTTTGGAGAATACGCGCATTTCTCCAACTGGAGAATACCGTTCTACATATGTAGAATGAAGACCAAAACATAAGTTTTCTAAAAAGGGTTTCCTCCCTATATGGGTAGCCCCATGAGTATCGCTACCAGGGTTGGCGCTGCTACTAAGGTCATGAAGAGTACCCCGAGCGATACGCCGAGCTTCCATAACGCCCCCGATACTATGCTGATTATGAGGGTTCCGAAAACCCCCGCTATTCTGGCGTCGTAGTAGGAGAGCATTATTACTATGGCTATGAAGAGTCCGTAGAGTGCTTCTGCAGGCACCCTCCTGAACACCGCTAGAGTTATCTTCCTGGAGTACCTCACTAGTATTGGGTATGCTATGAGGAAAGCTAGTAGTGAAGCACCTATTATGGAGAGAGCTATGGTGAGGTAGTCGTAGTGTGTTACTAGGTAGTCCCTAGCGCTCATACCGAGGTTTTCTAGTTTCTGGAAGAAGGGCATTGCGGGGCCGGCTGCCATAGGTCCTGTGGGTTGCCCGATGACTAGTAGCGGTATCACGGTACCGCCTATGTAGGTAGCGTTCTTAACCGCGTCCCTAACCGTGTAGGCTAGTATAGAGCCCCTCACCTTATCTTTCTTACTCTCCCTGAGTAGGTCTCCTATGAGTATCGTTAGTCCTACGGGAGACATGACTGTTGCGAGGATTGATGTTACCGCGGACCATAGAGTGCTTTGAGCTACCTCCTCCCTCGTAAGTATCTTGAGCGGGTTCAGAGGTATCTTACCAATCCTAGCTAGCTTAATCTCCTTAAGACCTCTCCTCTCATACGTTTTCTTGAGTTCTGCGTGAAGCATTGAGAGTAGCTCGAACATCATGGGACCTATCGTTATCCCTAGGAAGAAGCTTATGTAGACAGACTTCCCGTAAACAGCTCTAAGACCCTGAATACCTAGAGCGAATGCAGGTATTGAGAGTAGTGCTAGACCCTTATTCCTAGACGTGAGAGCTAACACGAGCAAACCGATCAAGAGTATCCAGAACCACCTAGCAACCTTAACGTTAGGTAATACCTCGTCAGTAGCCCTCAACCAATCACCTAAGGGCATTAAGTAGTAGGAGATCGTTAAGGTAGTTACTAAAGCCACGAACTGGCCCACAACACTCGCCGCGATCCCCTTCCTCAATATAGTGTCAGCCAACCCAGCCTCCTTAGCAGTGAGAGCGTCAGGAACTTGAGGAACAGCCATGACGCCGCCGGGAATCCCTGCCAGAGCTACGGGGATACTGTCAGCCATCTTGAAAGCGGCTATGCTAGCAGCAAACCATACTAGAGCGAGTAGCGGGTCAACACCCATGAGTAGGATGGTGAGGAGTATGGGAGCCATAGTAGCCGTCTCATCGGTTCCGGGCAGTATGCCTATGAATATGTAGAGGATCGTGGAGAGAGCTGAGAGCAGGATTATCATTAATATTGTGAGGGGATCCATGAGATCACACCTCCCTAATAACACGCTTAACCCTGGTGAGGAACACGCTGATAGCGAACCCAACCGAAGCCCCAACAGCACCTAGAGTGATGGAGAGACCCGTAGCCGGCACACCAATTAAGTTAGCTATGTATGGACTCACGAAGTAGAACGCTAGAGCTAAGATCGTTGAAATCAACGTAGCTACCCCGAACTCCCTTAACGACACGTACTCACCGTATAACTCATAATATACTTCCTCATCTCCCACAAACAACACCACATCATGAAACACGAGAGGAGGGATTTTATTGTTTAACACGCTAAACAATACATCAACCAAAACACCAAGTTAAGAACCCTAACAAAATAACCCGCAAACCAAGAGAGCAGGGAGCAGGAAAAACATACTAAGCAAACACCAACCACCCACCAAACAATTTATATTCTACGAAAACACGATCAACATGTGGTGTAATTTTGGTCGAATATATCCCTAGAAAAAAGATTCTGGAAGAAATGCATAGTAAGGTAGCTAGGGGGGAGCCGATAATAGGTGTTGGTGCCGGGGTAGGCATAATAGCTAAGGTAGCTGAGTTAGCTGGTGCTGACTTAATCATAATATATAATTCGGGAAGGTATAGGATGGCTGGCTTCGGCTCCCTAGCAGGCCTCATGCCCTACGGTGACGCGCATCAAGTCCTCCTAGAGTTAGCTCCCGAGGTGCTGAGTGTGGTTAAGTACACGCCTGTCCTAGCCGGGGTGACAGGCACACACCCATTCTATCAAGGTTACAGGATGAGGAAGTTCCTGCAAGAACTTAAGGAGATGGGGTTCTCAGGAATCCAGAACTTCCCGACAGTGGGACTCATAGATAAGAACTCACTATTCAGGAGGAACCTGGAAGAGACCGGGATGGGTTACGATAAGGAGGTTGAGGCAGTTAAGATAGCTCACGAACTCGACATGCTCACAACCCCGTACGTGTTCGACGAGGAAAACCTCATCGATATGCTGAAAGCCGGTGCCGACGTCCTAGTCCTGCACTTCGGCTTAACAGCTAAGGGTACTGTAGGAGCTAGAACCACGATCTCCCTAGAAGAAGCAACTAAGAAAACGCAGGAGTGGTCTGAGCTAGCGAGGAGTCAGAAACCCGACGTGCTAGTCCTGATCCACGGAGGGCCCGTAGCAGACCTTGAAGACTGGAAATACGTAGCTGAGAGAGTTAAGGGGGTTCACGGATTCTTCGGAGCCACAACCTTCGAGAGATTACCTACAGAGAAAGCGGTGGCGGAGCAGATAAGAGCCTTCAAAGCAGTACGTATAAGAACGTAGGGGTCCCGTAAAATGGTTAAGAAACCCACGATAGCAATCCTAGTAACCCTAGATACTAAAGAGTGTGAAGGCTACTACCTGAAGGAGAGGGTGGAAGCACACGGTGGTAGGGGATTACTAGTAGACCTATCAATGCGTAAATACACCCCCAAGCTAGGCAAGCCAGACATAAGCAACGAGGAGATTGCTAGAGCCGCAGAGACCACCATGGACTACGTGAACAAACTCGACAGAGCGAAAGCTCAGGAAGTCATGGCTCGAGGAGCCGTCAAGATACTTAAGGAATTCCTGGCAAGGGGGGAGCTAGACGGGGCCGTAGGCCTCGGAGGATCCACAGGCTTCTCCCTAGTAGTCTCAGTAATGCGGGAACTACCCATGTTCCTACCTAAGTTCGCCGTAACCACGGTCATAACGGAGGCCGGCCCCATCATAGCCGGGGCAGACATAACGCCCGTATGGTCCATCTCAGACCTAGCCGGCGGCGAGAGAGTTAACGCTATAGAAGCTGAAGTACTTAATAGGGTGGCTGCCGCGGCGACCGCCGCGGCCTCACCAACCCACTACACCGTCGAGAAACGCCCGACAATACTCTCCACACAATTCGGTAACACAACCCCACACCTCATAGTAGCTAAAGACTACCTAACTAAGGAAGGCTACGACGTAATACCGTTCCACGCCCTAGGGAGGACGGGCGGGTACACCATGGAGAGATTAGTGGATGCAGGGCTAGCTGCCGGGGTTCTAGACCTAACCACGCACGAGCTCGTGGACGAGGTTGCTGGAGGAGCTCTCAGCGCCAGCTTCGGGGACAAGCTAAGGCTGACCGCGGCAGGACTTAAGGGAGTACCGCAGGTAGTCCTGCCAGGAGCTCTCGACATGATAAACTTCTGGGGTCCCGCGACAGTCCCGGAAAAATTCCGCGAGAGATGCGTCTACGAACACAGTAGAGGGTTAGTCACCCTAATCAGGGCAACAGCCGAGGAACTCTACGCTACAGGTAAGTTAATGGCTGAGAGACTCAATGCGGCCATAGGCCCCACAGCCGTGATCTTCCCGCTCAGAGGCTTCAGCATAATAGATAACGACCCCAACGCAAAACCGAAGACCGCCCCTCCCGGGGCCTACTGCCAGAAAATGGTGTTCAAGAACGGCGAGGTAGTGTTCGAGAAGACCTCCAAGCCATGGCACGACCCAGTAGCAGACCTCCAATTACTGAAAGCCCTAATAGAGTATCTAGACCTCTCTAAACCAAACATAGATCTAATAGTAGTTGATCACAACCTAAACGATCCTGAGGTAGCCCTTCTCAGCGCTAAAATACTGGACGCCATGATTAAAGGCACTTGGAAGAAAGGCCACATCCCGGAAATACCGGAACTAGAACCTCATAAAATCCTCAGAGACCCGGAGAAAATCAAGGAACTCCTGAAAGAGAGACTCGGCTGAACCCTTAAGTTTTAGGGTTTTAAAGAAAAATGTGTTTTTCACGTTAAGGTCATCTCAAATACCTAAAAATAATCAACACTTCTTAGCTTTCTTCTTTTCCTCCTTCTTTTCCTCTTTCTTCTCTTCCTTCTTGCTCATAGGGGTTTATCCCCATGATATATTTTGCGGGAGAAGTTTTAAACGATTCCTCCAAATCTTAAAGAGCGGTATTAAGTGAAAACTCATGATTCTTTGTCTACAATATTATTTCTTGATGTTTAGTTTAGGCGAGTCTAGCGGTGATTGATGCTACACCCATGAGAAGCGTGAGAAGCGCCGGGAATGGCGGGGGCCCTCAGTGAGTACGTTAAAGTCTTTATTTACGGCTTTAGTGGAATTAGGTTGGGTGGGTGCTTTGAGTAAGGCCGGTTTGAAGGGGTACGTGAAAACTAACATATTTCTTACCGCGCATGACGAGTCCTTCGTCAAGGAATTACTTAAGGAGCTCGAGAAGAAACATAGGATCCTTGAGTTTAGCAAGAGTGAGGTAGTTGATCACTTCTATTACATATCTGTTGAGGGGGACGCTAGAGGGTTTGAAGCAATCCTTAAAGATAAGACCCAGTGGTATAAGGTAGAAGTACTTGAGTTTAGTTAAGGTTTTAAGGAATAGAGCGATTTATGTATTTGATGAGGAGCGGACCACGGACTGAGTAGTGATGTGATAACGCATTACTGATTCACGAAGTAGCGGGTGCGTGCATCTTTAAATGTGCTCGACCCTCATTAATACTTGGGGTGGTTAACCATAAACTCTTTTCGCATAGTCATCAGGGTTGATGGGAAGGGCCGAATCACGTTACCTCTCTACATTAGGAGGGAGTTAGGTATTGAGGAATTTTCCTCAGTTGAGTTAATAGTGGATCGGGTGAGGAGAGAACTGATAATAAGACCCATAACATCATCCGGCGAGTACTTAATGAACCTCGAGGTACAGCTCGAGAACCCTGAGAAAGTGAGTGAGTTAGTTAACCTGATAGTTGAGAGCGGGAGTGAGTTAAAGATAATTAACTGCATCCCCAACCCGAGTAAATGCTTAGTCTCCGTAAGCGTGGCTGACTCAACAGCGGGGGGAAAACTAGTTGAGGCTTTATCGAGTAAGGGCTTCACAGTTAAGGTCGTGGAAGGGTGAAAGTAGTGACTGAAGTAATAGTGGGTTGTTGTGGTTTCCCCACCTCAAGAAAAGAATACTACACTACATTCAAAGCCGTGGAACTACAAGACACTTTCTATAACCCGCCGAACCTTGAGAAATTGAGGAGGTTGCGTGAGGAAGCGCCTGAGAACTTCATCTTCACTATGAAGGCTTGGCAAGCCATAACACACCCTCCCGACTCCCCCACATGGCGTAAGTCCAGGTTCAAGCCGCCTGATGAGGTAAAGAGTAATTACGGCTACCTAAAACCAACTAAAGAGAATCTTGACGCGTGGGAGTTAGTGAGAAAATCTGCTAAAGCTTTGGGAGCTACGTACGTGATACTTCAGATGCCACCTTCATTTACTTACAGCCCGGAGAACTTGAGGAACCTCAAGAACTTCCTAGACATAACACGCGAGAGAGATTTCAGGATAGGCTTAGAATTGAGAGGAGATTGGCATAACCACGCAGAGGAACTAAGGAAAATCCTCGGAAATTATGAGGTAGTAACGCACGTGACAGACCCCTTCAGGTGGTTCCCGCCGGAAACGAGAACTGATAGCTATTACTTTAGATTACACGGTATAGGGCCACGTGAGGTAAATTACAGGTATAAGTACACTGCGAGAGACTTACTGAGGCTCAAGAACTTGATAGGTGTTTTAGGGAGTGTTAAAGAAGTCTACGTCATGTTCAACAATGTTTACATGAGGGACGACGCACAAAACTTCATGAGATTACTTCGTGAGAATTATTTAAGTCCTTAATCTTTTTAAGCTTACTAATGTTTCTTTCTAGGTGATATGCGGTGGCTCAAGTAAGCGAGTTTAGGAGTAGGGGGCCTGTGATAGTGGAGGCTGCCACACCACCTATTTGTAGTAGTTGCGGCAAGCTAATATCCCCCAACGAGAAAGCCACTAAGTTCGTGTGCCCTAACTGCGGCGTGGTAGTTATTTGGAGATGTAGTAAGTGTAGGGAGCTCTCAAACCCGTATAAATGCCCTAACTGCTGGTTTGAGGGTCCGTGATGAGGTGAGGTTGGTTGGGCAAGGTATTAGTATCGCTGAGAGTAAATCCTGAAAGTGATGAGGTAGACCTTGATAAGTTGATAAGCGATATTAAGTCTAGGCTACCATCGTATTACGAGATCTTGAGGTATGAGAAGGAGTATGTGGCGTTCGGACTCTACGCCCTAAGACTCTACATCGCGATGCCAGAGAACTTTGAGGGAGGTACTGACGAATTAGAGAGGAGCCTCACTGAGTTAAGCGGGGTATCCTCTGTTGACGTAGACTTCGTTACCAGAACAGACGCTCTATGAATCAAACACCGTATTATTACTTTTGCTTTAATACTAAGGTCGTGAGCACGCTTGAGGAGCCGCTCAAGACTTAAACACCGGGCTCGTAATACGGTGCTCGCACACATTATAAGCGCTGTAAGGTATAGTGTTATGAGGGTGGATGATGTACAGTAAGAGCAAGGAGGTCATGGTGAGGGTCGCTGAAATAAGTAAGAACGACGCATTCAGAGGTAAGGTCAGGGTACCCACAAAAATCTTGGATTCTATCGGTGCTGAGGAAGGTGACGTTATAGAGATAATAGGTAGGAGGAACACGGTAGCTATTGCGTGGCCGGCACTACCGGAGGACGAGGAGAAGGACGTGGTGAGGATGGATGGGGTCATAAGGAAGAACGCAGGGGTAAGCATAGGTGATAGGGTTATCATCAGGCGTGTTGAGGTCAAGCCAGCAACTTCTGTTAAGCTAGCTCTAACAGATTCTTCTAATCAGATAAGCGGCGGTGAGTCAACGCTTAAGATGATTAAGAGGAGATTACTTAATTACGCTGTCATTGAGGGGGATCTAGTACCTTTCCAGCTATTGGGCTCGGTAATATTCCTGCAAGTCATATCCACTAGGCCTGCAGGCCCGGTAATAATTGATGAGTCAACCAGGCTGGTACTGATTAATAAGCCTGCACAGACTCTTAGGATGATGCGCGTCACCTACGAAGACGTGGGGGGAATGAAGGAGGTGGTGGAGAGGGTTAGGGAATTGATAGAGTTACCTCTCAAGCACCCCGAGCTCTTCAGGAAGCTAGGTATCGAACCTCCTAAGGGTGTCTTGCTCTACGGCCCTCCCGGCTGCGGCAAGACCTTACTCGCTAAGGCCGTAGCAACCGAGGCTGACGCTTACTTCATAGCTATTAATGGTCCTGAGATTATGAGTAAGTATTATGGTGAGTCTGAGCAGAGGTTGAGGGAGATTTTCGAGGAAGCTAGGAAGAACGCTCCAGCAATAATATTCATAGACGAAATAGACTCAATAGCACCAAAAAGAGAAGAAGTAATAGGAGAAGTAGAAAAAAGAGTAGTAGCACAACTACTAACACTAATGGACGGACTCCAGGAGAGAGGTAAGATAGTAGTTATCGGGGCAACGAACAGGATAGAAGCAGTAGACCCAGCACTAAGAAGACCCGGAAGATTCGACAGAGAAATAGAGATACCG
>CAYZXH010000044.1:0-12235 GCA_964482405.1 uncultured Desulfurococcaceae archaeon
AAGACGTGATAAAAGGATTTAATGATTAATCAAAAATCTATGAATTTCTTGGCACTACGAGGACTTCATAATTTCACGGATCATTATCTTTATGTCACCACCAATAGTAGCGTGTAGCATTAATTCTAATAGCTGGTGTAGTGTATTGAGTGTCATCTCTTACTGCTTTATAGTAACTTACGGTTAGTGACACCCTACCTGCGGCAACCTTATCTTAAGCTTCACGAGCATCCTAGGCCTCCCTTCAAGCCAAGAACTAATCAAGGTGGAGATCTCGTTAGCGTTCAATAACGTGACGGTACCCAATACTAGGAGAAGAATGATAACCGTCACTAAGAGAAACCTCTTATCACCGAATATACCAGAGATACCCAACGAAATGCTTGTTTGCAAGGTTTTAAAACCTTACTACCTAGCACGAATATAGCAGAACCTAAGCGTTATTCAATTTTAGTAGTTATTTGAAAGCTTAATCAATGACACGTTGGTGGTGCGTGAGACGTGCTGAGAATCCCTATACTTAAGGTTAAGGTAGCTTTAGCTGTAGGTGATGAATTAGTCTTGTTCAGAAGCCTGGTCGACATCATTTAATCAGACCTTACAAGACTCATCATCTATGATTAAATCCTACAAAATGGTTTTAAGTATGTTGCGTTTGGTTGCTGTTTCAGTTTTCATATAGTTTTATGAGGATTTAATGGTTTATGGGAACGGTTATTGAGTAGGTGAGCTATTCTGTGAGGAGTGAGTAGTCCGCGGGAGCTGCCCTCGAGGGCTAAGGATGTGTAATCGTTTTCAGGACTTCTATTGTCTTCTCGTCCACTTTAGTTGAAGCTTCCTGATACCCTGCTTCGAAAAGTTTAGCGTTGATTTCCTTAGCTCCTAGTTTGAGGATCTCGTTCAGCACGGAGTTCTTACTGGTTATAATTGATGCTTTCTCTAGAAGGTAGGTCACGAAACCTATCATGACCACGTTAGCTCCTATAGCGCTTCCCAGCTTTAACGATATGTCTGAAGCGTTAACTAAGTAGAAGTAGGGGGTGTGTTTCGCGAGGGCGCTGATCAACTCGTCCCTGTGAGGGACCTTCACGCCAGGTATTGACGGCCTGATGATCTTGTTGTTAGCTATCAGGATCGTCCTCGCGTTATGTAGGTATGTGTACCTAGCCGCTTCTATGAGCTCCATCGATATGTGGAGGTGTATGTCGTCTTCAGGCGGTAAAGGAGCCATTACGGAATCCCCTATCCTAAGGAAGACTGTTACCGACCCCCCTCTCTGACTCATCCCGTGAGTCTCAGATATCACGACTTTAAGACCCTCGTAGAGTACTGCCTGACCGAGCACCCTAGAGAGGGTTAGAAGTCCTTGACCACCAACCCCCGATATGAGGACGTTGAGCATCACAGTCACCTCCAGAACTTCTCAACACTCTCCTTATCGTATGTTTTCAACGGGATTATAGCTTTCGTAGGGCATACCTGAGCGCACGCACTACATCCAACACACAACTCTGGATCTATCCAAGCCTTCTTATTATCTTTGGGCATTATAGCCGGGCAGACGAACCAATCATAACAGATACCGCAACCAACACACTTGTCTTCCAAGACCACGTAAGGAACTATCTCGACATTAGCTCTCCTAAGGTCTCTAATGACCTCTAACGCGCACCTCCTCCTAGCGATTATGACGGCAGGCTCCTTAAACTCCTTAACGTAATTCAGCGCCTTCTTAACGGTTTCCCTAACAGCCTTAATGTCGAAGGGATCGATCACCTCGACAAACTTAATGCCAAGCCCTGAAACGATGTTTTCTATAGGTATACGGAGTGTCTCCCCGCCGTCCTTACTTGAAGGAGCCGGTTGATGACCTGTCATGGCGGTAACTTCGTTATCTAACACTATGACCACCATAGGCTTCCTATGCCAAACAGCGTTCACGAGCGGTGGCAGGCCGGCGTGGTAGAACGTGGAATCACCTATTATGGCTAACACGTTGTCGTCCGTGGTTACGCTGAGCCCGTACCCAACCCCTATACTACTCCCCATCTCGATCATTACGTCCTGCATCTTGTAAGGGGGGTTATACCCTAGCGAGTAACACCCTATATCCCCTGACGCGATGTAGGGTATTTTCTCCTGATTAACTAGCCTCCTCAACTCGAAAAAGAGAGGTCTGTACGGACATCCAGGACAGAAAATAGGTATTCTGGCAGGCACTTCTATAGCAGACCGATTAATAATTTGAGGAGCTGAGTACTCAAGACCTAGGAACTTAGCTACTGCTCTCCTAACCCTCAAATGGTTTAACTCAAACTCATAACCTATTAGATCCTTACCCCTAACCTCCACGTCAATTCTTGAATCATGTAACACCGACTTAACACTCGTCTCAACCAGTGAGTCAAGCTCCTCAACAACGAGTATCTTATCGACTTCCTCAGCAGCTTCTATGAGTAACTCTTTAGGCAACGGCACAGGTGTACCTATCTTAAGAACCTTAACCTTCTCCCTAACCTTGAAGTAATCTAATGCCTCCCACACGTAACCATAAGCATTACCGGAAGCAATGATTAGTATTCTTCCGTCACCCTCAATCCTGTTGAAAGGAACCTCATTAACTACCTTGGAAATCTCCTCCCACTTCTCCAACAACTTAATCTTGTTCTTCCTGGCGTTAGCGGGCACAATGACAAACCTATCCTCCTTATTAAACTTCCCCTTAACCCTCACCTCCGGTATAGGTCCTAGCTCGACGACACCCCTACTATGACTAACTCGAGTGGTGGTGCGCAGTATTACCGGGTGCTTAAACCTCCTGCTAAACTCGAAGACATACTTGGTCATCTTCTTCGCTTCGTCAGCGTCAAAAGGTTCGAAGACAGGTATGTAGGCGTGAATACCGTACCACCTATTATCTTGCTCGTTCTGACTACTATGCATGCTTGGGTCGTCAGCTGTAACGATGACTAAAGCGCCCTCAACACCCGTATAAGCAGAACTCATTAAGGGGTCTGCAGCCACGTTCATGCCGACGTGCTTCATAGCTGTCAAGGCGTTAATGCCTGCCAAGGAAGCGCCGTAAGCAGCTTCGAAAGCCACTTTCTCATTCACGCTCCACTCAGTGTAAATACCAAGGAGATCTCTCACAGAAATTAGTGCTTCAAGAATTTCTGAGGATGGGGTGCCTGGGTAGGCGGCGGCGAAACCTAAACCACCTTCTAAAGCCCCGCGAGCTATCGCTTCATTACCTAACAATAAGTACTTACCGCTGCTTAGGTTCACAAGAGATCTAAAACTCATTGAGTTCAACCCCCGCATAAGAGACCTATCAGAGAAAATAAGTGCTAACTTACTTAAAGTATTCAATCATTATAAAAACTCTGGATTTCGTTAAGTCAAGACCTACGTGAATTAAGTAACGCGTTAATGAATGCCGCGAAAATAGGTGACGGTCTTAACGGCCTACTCTTAAATTCTGGATGATATTGAACACCTAAGTAGAATTTACGGTCTTTCAATTCCATCACTTCAGGGAACCCCTCAGGGCCAAAACCACTCGCTACGAAGCCGTTTTCCTCGAATGCTTTCAGGTAAGCAGGGTTTATCTGGTACCTATGCCTGTGCCTCTCACTCACAAGCCTCACACCACCGTAAATCCTCCAAGCCTGCGTGCCAGGAACTAGCCTGACCTCAATCGATCCCAGCCTCATAGTACCTCCCTTAACTATAGTTCCCTTCTGAGAACTTAGTAGGTCTACTACCGGGTGAGGGGTTTCAGGGTCTACCTCAGTAGTGTGTGCGTTACTTAAGCCAAGCACGTTACGTGCGAACTCAACAACCATTAACTGAAGACCGAAGCATATCCCGAACACAGGGATCTCAGCTTCCCTAAAAACTCTTATCGCGCTTATCTTCCCCTCAACTCCCCTCTCCCCAAAACCAGGCAGTATGACGGCTCCGTCAACAGAACCCACGATATCCTCCGCCTTAAGAGTCCCTCTCTCGACGTCAGTTGCTTCAACCCAGACGAGCTCGGGTCTCACACCAAACAAGGTCCCGGCATGCCTTAAAGCCTCAACAATACTTAAGTAACTGTCCGTTAGCCTAGTGTATTTCCCAACCATAGCTACCCTGACCCTATGTTCAGAATTAATGAATTTATTGACGTACTCTGCCCAAGGACTTAAGTCAGGCTCTACGTAATTGAGTTTCAGCTTCTCAGCTAAAACCCTAGTTAATCCCTGAGCGTGGAGTTTCAAGGGCACCTCATAAATAACTTCTACGTCTGGATTGCTGAATATATGTGTTGCGGGCAGGTTTCCGAAAAGGGAGAGCTTCCTGCGAGCATCCTCAGTTAATGGGGTGGAAGACCTAGCAACCAACACGTCCGGCTGAATACCTATCCTCCGTAACTCTTGCATGCTATGTTGCGCGGGCTTCGTCTTAAGCTCACCTGAAGTAGATAATCGTGGAACTAAGACTACGTGCGTGAAGAGGACGTTCTCAGGACCTCTCTCAAGTCTTAACTGCCTCGCTGCCTCAAGGAATGGAAGTCCCTCTATGTCTCCAACGGTCCCCCCAATCTCCACAACGGTCACGTCACTACCGTACTTCCTAGCCACGAGTTCTATCTGGTGCTTTATCTCGTCAGTAACGTGAGGGATTATCTGGACGGTCTGCCCGAGGAAATCCCCCCTCCTCTCCTTCTCAATAACTATGCTGTATATCTTGCCAGTAGTTATGTTATTATCTTTAGATAAGTTAGTGTCTAAGAATCTCTCGTAGTGCCCTATATCCAGATCAGTCTCACCACCATCCTCAGTCACGAAAACCTCGCCATGCATGTAGGGATTCATGGTCCCAGCATCTACGTTCACGTACGGATCTATCTTAATCGCCGTGACTGAATAACCCATAGACTTAATCAGTAAGGCTATGGAGGCCGCCGTAACCCCCTTACCCAAGCCTGAGAGAACTCCTCCAGTCACGAAAACGTATTTACCCACGAAATTCACCTCACGTTCTCTGAACCACTCCTTAATTCCCTAACTCTTAAAGCTGTTTTAAGAGGTTCTTTAAGTACTTGAGGTATGTACTTGAGTATGTTTGTGGGCGATGATTTACCCTCAATCAAGTAAGCCAACTCACCGGCAACGGCGTTAACGAAGGCAGCTATGGAAGCAGCTCTAAACGGGTCTCCAGCCCTCACTAGCGAAGTCGCTGTAAGACCTGTCAGCACGTCACCGGTTCCGCCGCAACTCATGTCTTGATGACCTACACCAGTACGTAATTTGAGGTTGCCGTCAGGTGACATTATAACGTCCACATAACCCTTCAAAATCAAGGTCGTCTTATAGCGTTCCACTATGTTTCTAGCTACGCTAATCCTGGTCTCAATACTATCCTCAGATATGAGGCGTGCTGGCTCCACCCCCATGAGTAAGGCAGCCTCACCTAAGTGGGGTGTTATGATGGATACCACCCCCGCTAGATCTTCCTGACTAACTAGCTTTAGAGCGTCAGCATCTAAGACCACGGGCTTCCTGCTCTCACGAGCCACAGACAGCAAAGCCTTAACGAAACCTCTAGTCTCCTCCCTAACGCCTAAGCCAGGCCCTGAGACCAAGACGTCGACCTTCTTAACTACTCCTAAAACCTCCTTAAGTGAGTCCTTAGTTAAGTAATCACCCTCTAACGGCAACCCTATGATCTCGGGTGAAAACCTAGATGCGAGCACATACTCAGGAGCCGCTAAGTAAACCAGGTCGGCTCCCGCAACCCACGCACCAAGAGCTGTCAGCCACGGAGCCCCCACATACTCCTTAGAACCCGCGATGACCAAGACCCTACCACCCTCACCTTTCCTAGCCTTAACGTCTTTCTTTCTAAACCAGACCTCCACGTCTCCCGGACCAACAACCCTCAACGCGTTAGGCGGTAACCCTATATTCACGATCACCAGCTTGCCGAGTACCTCAGGAGCTTTAAGAAGTCCCGGCTTAGGAGCTACTAGAGTAACCGTGACATCCGCTCTAACAACATCACCCGGTACCTCACCAGTATCCGGGTCAAGCCCTGAAGGGATGTCTATCGCTACCTTAATCCCCCTAGAACTATTTATAGTTCTTATCGCGTCAGCGTAGAGATCTTTAGGAGCACCCTTAACACCTATCCCTAAGAGCCCGTCAATCACCACATCGTAGTCTAGGGAAACGCCTGGCTTGTAGTCCTGGAGCACGACGTTGTGTTGATTCTTAAGTATCTCAAGGTTTGCCTTAGCGTCCTCATGCCTTACGACCCTCGAGACTAGGTAGACGTGGACCTCATAGTCATCGCTTGCTAAGTGTCTGGCGGCAACGAAGGAGTCCCCGGCTTTACCGCCGCTACCGGCGATTATGGCAACCTTACAAGGCTTGCTGCTCGTCAGGTCCTTAACCACCCTCGCTACGCCGGCCCCCGCGTTCTCCATGAGGATCCTCGTGCCGACGCCCCAGAAGACGGAGTTCACGTCCGCGGCTCTTACTTCATCACTACTGAGGGTTCTCAACTCGCCCTACCTAATTATTATGACTACATGTTTTTAAGGTTATCCTAGACATGAAGAATAATATCAGGCTAGGTGATGTTGAGTACCGACGTACACGAGTTAGTTTTAATGAAGCCGCTGATGTTATCTAGACTTGACCTGAGCCGTGACACAGTACACGCTGAGCTCTTGAGAGAAGAACTCAGTAAATTCAGCGAGTTTTTCACAGCGGTCACCGGTAAGACCTTATGGAGTGTTCAGAAAACCTGGGTTAAGAGGATATTGACTGGGGAATCCTTTGCTTTAATAGCTCCTACGGGAGTCGGTAAATCAACCTTGCTTCAGGTGTACTCCCTCTACACAGCCTTCAAGGGTAAGCCAGCAATATATATAGTGCCGACAAAGTACTTAGCTAATCAAGTCTTGAAGGTCCTCAACGATCTTAATCCAGGAGGGGTTCAGGTACGTGACTCAGGAGCCATTAAGTCTTGTGAGAACCCCTCGGGAAAAAGGGTTGACGTAATAACACACGCGTTTCTCCACAGAAACAAGAATCTATTCGAAGGTGTCAGGTACTACTTGGCAGTAATCGACGATTTCGACGCATTGCTAAAGTCTTCCTCATTAATGAACACAATACTAAGCTTAGTAGGGATTTCTGAGGAGCCTATTAAGACAGCCCAGAAACTCGTCTTAGCTAAGAGGGAATTACTTTACTATAGGTATAGCGGGAACACGGATAAAATCAGCGAGATACTCAGGAACATAAACGAGTTGGAGTTAAGTCTTGGTAAAAGCCTTAACTACGTCGGCGTAGGCCAGGTCTTAATAGCTAGCGCGACAGGGAGAGGGAAGGGGGAGAGGGTAAAGATACTGCGTGAGTTGCTGGGTTTTGAGGTAGGATCCATAACCGACTACTTACGGAACATTGTGGAGGTCGCTGAGCCTATAACGAGTGTGGAGCTTGAGGAACTCCTCAAGAAGTTGCATAGGGGGACCCTATTGTTCGTGAGTAAGGATATGGGCATGGAGAAAGCGAAGGAGATAGCGTCAAGCCTTGCTAGCTCAGGCTTGAGGGTCTTAGTAGCCGGTAGTAGGAGAGCTATAGATAGGTTGAGGGAGAATAAGGTAGATGTTTTAGTAGGTGTTTCCAGTTATTACGGCATACTAACTAGGGGTCTTGACGAACCCCTCCACATCTACAACACTGTTTTCTACGGCATACCCAAGTTTAAGCTAGACCTGGACTCAACGTTGCTTAACCCGTTAACGCTGGTTAAGTTGATTAAGGAACTCCCCTCATACGGGTACCTCCCACGAGAGGAAGACAAGCAGTTAGTGAATAAGGTGTCTTCGCTGAGGCCGGGAGCTCTTAAAGTGCTCACTCACGGCTTACGAGGCTTTATACAGCTAGATGGTTACTTGAGGGACTTAAGTGTCGAGATACTTGAGGCGAGGGATAGGTTGAGAGCAGCTATCAACGAGATTTTCTCCAGGAATTCCGGGAAGATAGTCTTGAGTTCTTTCATAATAAGTGAGGAGGGGAGGGGGAGGGCCACCGTCCTAATACCTGACGTCATGACGTATCTTCAAGCGTCAGGACGTTGTAGTAGGCTCTACGGAGGTCACATGACACTCGGTTTATCAGTGATTCTCTACGAGGACGAAGACTTACTCAAGATCTTCCAAAGAAAACTACGTTATGTCTTACCTAGCTACACACCACTTAGGTTGCGTGAGGTTGACTTAGGGGAGGTCATTGAGAAGCAGAAACTCAGTAGGTCCGGCTACGTGAGTGAGTCAGTCCTGGATAAGATTAAGTCCTTACTAATCGTGGTTGAGTCACCTACTAAAGCTAGAACAATTGCTAAGATGTTCGGCATACCTGGTAAGAGGTTTGTCGGGAGTTACGTAGCTTACGAGACCGTGATAGCTTATGACGGGAAAATCTTCTTAGCCACTATAGCGCCGAGTATGGGGCATGTCCTCGACCTAGTTAATGATGACGGGTTACACGGCGTTTCTTTATCTGGGTCGAGCGTCACGCCGGTGTACGCAACGCTTAAGAGATGTGTTAATTGCGGGCACCAGTTTACTGAGGAGCTCCAAGCATGCCCTAAGTGCGGCTCTATCAGGCTTAGGGATAGCAGGAAAATCTTGGAAGCACTTAAGAAGATAGCTAGGGAGGTCGACGAGGTATATATAGCTACGGATCCTGACGACGAGGGTGAGAAGATCGCTCACGATCTCTACACGGTGTTAAGTTCCGTGAACTCAAGGATTCGAAGAATAGAGTTCCATGAAATTACTAAGCACGCAGTTCTTAAAGCATTGGATAACCCTAGAGACATCGATTTACTTAAGGTCAGTGCTCAGATCGTTAGGAGGGTTGATGACCGATTAGTGGGTTTCGAGATCAGCAAGATGCTTCAAGAAGACCTCGGTAAGAGATGGTTGGGTGGTGGAAGGGTTCAAACACCCGTGCTGAGGTGGGTTATTGAGAGATATAATGAGTACGAGAGGGGTAGGGGGTACTTAATCAAGACGTACCTACCTAACGGCCTCAGAATAGATTACTTCCTAGAAAGCAGAGAGGACGCATTAAAACTCCGTGACGAGGTTATTAAATCCGGGGTCACCATACGTGTCCTAGAGACTTTCGAGAAGGAAGTGAACCCCCCACCACCCTACACTACGGATACCTTATTAACCGATGTCGTAAGGGAGTTGAGGATATCGCCCACACAAGCTATGAGGATAGCTCAAGATCTTTTCGAGTCTGGTCACATAACTTACCACAGGACCGACAGCACACACGTCTCTGGTTTAGGGATAGAAATCGCTAGGGAGTACGTGGAGGGGTCTGGACTCACAGAAATTTTTAATCCTAGGACTTGGGGTGATGAAGGAACACACGAGTGTATAAGACCCACGAAGCCTGCTGACAGCATAGATGAAGACGAGTTTTTCATGAGTAATCTCACGCACCTTCATAAAAGAGTATATCAAATGATTTTCCGGCGGTTCATAGCCAGCCAACTAAAACCTTCTAGGATGCTGTACGGGAGGCTCGAGGCTTACTTAGGTGGTAAGCGTGTGGAACTTGAGCTACCTCTTAAGATCCTTAAAGAAGGCTTCACGAAGGTTTACTTCACGCGGACCTACGAAGATTTAGCCGGGGCTGAAGTCGTTAGATACGTGCCTACCAAGGTGGACGTGATTAAGGCTTCTAAAACTCCCTTACTCACGTCTGCTGAGATCGTGAGGATGATGAGGGAGCGCGGAATAGGGAGGCCGAGTACTTACGCTAAAGCGATAGAAAATAATTTGAGGCATGGGTACGTAATACTCTCGAAGAAGAGGCAGTACCTAATACCTACTAAGACGGGGATCGAGGTACTCAAGTATATTCAGGAGAGGTGTGGCGTCTTAACTAGCGTTGAGTTCACCAGATATTTAGAGTCGTTAGTAGAGGGGGTTAGAGCGGGGAGAGTATCCCTGAACACCGCCCTAACCTACTTGCTGAGTGAGGTGGTTGTTCTCAGGACTTCCCGAGAGGTTCTTAAGATACGTGCTGAACACAGCGAAATGCCTGTGGTTGAAGACCTCGCTCTTCAAGAGGAAGACAAGTATTGATTAAGGGTGTCTAACAAACAACTTAATAACTTCCTACGAGATAATATTACTGAGGTAGTTTGGTATGTCACAAGAAAAAACCACTATTTCGGTTATTAAGGCGGACATAGGTTCTCTTGCGGGTCACCACATAGTACATCCAGAGACCCTGGCTACGGCTACTAAGGTTCTGGCGGAGGCAAAATTTAAGGGTTTGATAATAGATTTCTACGTGACCAACGTAGGAGACGATCTACAGTTGATTATGACTCACAGGAAGGGTGTTGACGCGCCGGAAATACATGAGCTGGCTTGGAACGCGTTCAAGGAAGCTGCCAACGTTGCTAGGGATTTAGGTCTTTACGCTGCCGGGCAGGACCTACTCAGCGAGGCTTTCTCAGGTAATGTTAGGGGTCTAGGTCCTGGGGTCGCTGAGATGGAGTTTGTTGAGAGGCCCTCGGAGCCCGTGGTAGTATTCATGGCTGATAAGACGGAGCCGGGAGCCTTCAACCTACCTATGTACAAGATTTTCGCCGACCCGTTCAATACCGCAGGCTTAGTGATCGATCCTAAGATACATGAGGGTTTCAGGTTCGAGGTATTCGACGTCTTCGAGAATAAAGCGGTGATATTGTCGGCTCCTGAGGAGTCCTACGATATATTAGCTCTTATAGGGACCCCGGGCAGGTTCATAGTGAGGAGAGTTTATAGAAAGCCTGATAACGAGATCGCGGCCGTCGTAAGCGTGGAGAGACTTAGTCTAATGGCTGGCAGGTATGTTGGTAAGGACGACCCGGTAGCTATTGTTAGAGCTCAGTCGGGCTTCCCGGCAGTGGGTGAGATACTTGAGCCTTTCGCGTTCCCGCACTTAGTTGCTGGATGGATGAGGGGTTCGCATCACGGGCCTTTAATGCCTGTCGGGCAGAGGCACGCTAAGTGCACAAGATTTGACGGACCGCCTCGAGTTCTCGCGCTAGGCTTCCAGATAAAGAACGGTAAGCTGGTTGGGCCTGCTGACTTATTCGATGACGTGGCTTTCGACGAGTCGCGTAAGATCGCTCAGCAAATAGCCGATTATATGAGGAGGCACGGGCCTTTCATGCCTCACAGGCTAGGTCCTGAGGAGATGGAGTATACCACGCTGCCCTCAGTGCTTGAGAAGCTTAAAGACAGGTTCTTCGTGGAGAAGGTATATGAGGTGAAGAAACCTAAAGTAACTACGTCACTCTTAACCGGGAAGGAAGCAGGAGATTAAGTTAGGTTCCCGGTAAGCGTAGAAGCTAAAACGTTGTTTAGGGGTGAGGGTAAGTGTATGTTTTGGCTATAAATTTTAAGACGTACAAAACTTCCTATGGGTCTAGAGCTCTAAGCATAGCTAGAGAAGCTGACTTGGTAGCCAGGGAATACAGTGGTCTAGTAAGAGTGATTTTGCTCCCGCCGGCTACGGAGATAGTGAGGGTAGCTAACGCAATATCTTATAGCAGTGTTTTCGCTCAACACGTAGATCCGGTTGATGAGGGCGCGTATACGGGCCACGTAACAGCTGAGATGGTTAAGGAAGCCGGTGCTGTCGGGGTCATGTTAAATCATAGTGAGAGGAGGCTGAGGCTCGACGAGATAAGCTTTATTTTAGGTAAGGCGCGGAAGCTAGGCTTGGAAACACTGGCATGCGCCGATACCCCCGAAGTAGCGGCGGCGGTGTCCGTGCTGAATCCTTCTATGCTAGCTATAGAACCGCCTGAACTCATAGGTACCGGAATACCTGTTTCTAAGGCTAAGCCGGAGGTAGTGACGGGGACTGTGTCTAAGGTCAGGGAACTAAACAAGGAGGTCACAATACTCACAGGTGCAGGCATAACGACCGGAGACGACGTCGCGGCAGCCATAAAGTTAGGAACTCAGGGAGTCTTAGTAGCATCAGCAGTCATGAAAGCGCAAGACCCAGCCAAAGTAATTAAGGAAATGGTCGAATCAATCACTAAAAACACGATATGAGACTTTCTCCAACTACTATCAGAAATGTTCAGGAACCAGCTACCGACCTTAACGAGCAAATCTCTTAACCCTGACCTCCTCCCCGTCCTGAAGGGC
>CAYZXH010000045.1:0-11972 GCA_964482405.1 uncultured Desulfurococcaceae archaeon
AGTGTTGCTAGAGAGTGGCTCCCGAGACTCACGAACATCGACATCGTCATCAAGAACATTACCGGAGGCAGGGCTTATAAGCTTTTCCAACCACCCCCGCCCTGAAGAGCGAGGCTTCAGTTGTAACCCTAATAATTATAATAACTTAACATTTAATTATGCTTGGGTAAGTAGCGTGCTGAGAGAGCCAGAGTTCCACCCGGCAGATGAGATCAGGAGTACAGCCTCAGATCACTTAAGAGGTGTTAAGATAGGTTTCGGGCTTACTGGCTCAGTAGCTATTTACAGAATCATCGACGTAATGCGTGAATTAATTAGGAGAGGGGCGGACGTCTACGCCGTGATGTCTAAGGCAGCAACCGAGTTAATAAACCCGACGCTAATTGAGTGGGCTATCGGTAGCAGGGTTCTGACAGAATTTAAAGGTGAGGTAGGGCACGTCTCCTTAAGTAAGGAAGTATCTTCTTTCACGATAGCTCCAGCCACGGCAGACATCATAGGTAAACTCGCGCACGGGATATGCGATAACCCCGTCTCACTAACTGCGGTGAACGTGCTGGGACTTGGAAAACCAGTCACGTTAGTGCCAGCAATGCATTCTGGCTTATGGTATTCACCGCCGGTAAGTGAAGCTATGAAGAAACTCAGTGAGTTCGGTGTGGTGGTAGTCCCGCCTGACGTTTCTAGCGGGAGAGCTAAGCTACCGGAAAATGACGACATTCTCGCAGCTATAGAAGCGACGACTCTGAGGGGTAGGGATCTGAAAAACCTTAAGATATTAGTAACGGCAGGACCTACGAGAGAGTACTTAGATCGCGTGAGGTTCTTATCTAACGCTAGCTCCGGTAAGATGGGCATAGCTATAGCTAGGGAAGCGTACTTCCGCGGAGCTGACGTGACGTTAGTTCACGGACCAACGTCGGCGAGGATACCGCACTACGTAAGAAGCTTCAGTGTCACAACAACTGAAGACATGCTTAACGTCCTGTTAAGTGAGGTTAGGAGTAGGGAGTACGACGCGGTAGTACTGGCTGCAGCGCCCGCTGACTTCAAGTTTAAGAAATACTTTGGAGGTAAGATTAAGTCTGAGGAAGGGTCTTTGACCGTGGAATTAGAGCCCACACCAAAAATATCGCTGAACTTAAGGAGGGAGTTCTCAGGACTCTTAGTAGGTTTCGCTGCCGAGGTCGTTGAGGGGGATATGAACAAGCTGGTTGAGCTAGCTCTAGATAAGCTAGAAAAAAGAGGTTTTGATATAATAGTCGCTAACGACGTTAGCAGGGGTGACGTAGGCTTCACAGTGGATTACAACGAGGTAGTCTTAATTAGCAAGAGAGGGTATAAGGAATTAGTGGGTAAGTCTCTTAAAGAGGTGGTAGCTAGGAAAATACTGGACTTGATTAAAGAGGAGCTCAAGATTGCGCGTTAGAGTACCGTTACATATCTCAGGTTTTTGGGTCCCGTACATAACTAACAATCCTTTGACGACGGGCTCTTTAGGAGCTGGGGTAACCCTAGAACCGCTCGTCGAAGCGGAGATCAAGAGCGGTTCCGACGATAGAGTGTTAGTTAATTCCGTTATTCTCGAACACGATATCATAAACGAGGTTAAGAGAATTGCTGGTGTAAACAGCGTTAACGTCGAGATAACATCGCCTTCACGTCTCGGGGAAGGTTTAGGGTTTAGTGCGGCTCTCTCCATAGTGGTAGCGGCTTCAGCCTTACGCAATTTAGGAAAGCCCTTAACCTTGAACAGGGTGGGCACCATAGCACACGAGGTAGAGGTGCGTATGATGACTGGGTTAGGTGATGTAGTAGCGGAACTGCGTGGTGGTGGTCTAGTAGTCCGGCTGAAACCAGGAGCTCCTGGAGTGAGTGAGTTAGACGTGATTCCTGTAAGGGAGTCCGTGAGCGTGATCCCATGCGTCATCAGGCCGGGTTTCACGACCCCGCAGATGCTCAGAGATTATTGGCACGTAATAAAAGAAGCTGGTGAGCGTGCTTTTAAGAAATTCGTTGCGGAACCTTCCTTCGAGAGGTTTCTTGAATTAAGTAATGAATTCAGTAAGGCAATATTCATGAATAGAGAAACTGACGAGAAGATTAAGGAAATACTTCGTAAACACATAAGTTCTGGAAGCGTGAGAACATACTTCATCAAGAAAGGTACTCTGGTAGTAGTTTCGGATGACCCGAGCGAAGAACTCATTAACACGTTGAGAAAGAACTTCAGCAGGGTTTTAGGGGTCTTCAAGCTATTTCCAGGAGGAACCGTGATGATGCTGTGATCCTATAATATCTCAGTCAAGATATATTTCATAGGTGATGTGAGGTGAGTGTGGTTGGAGGTTAGTATTCCCCCTACACACCCTAGATACAAGTCTCTTTTAATAAGAGAGAAGTTGATTAGGGGTTTCGAGGAAGGGTATGTTGCTAAGGCAGGATTGATAGCTCATGGTAGGGGGGAGTGTTTCGATTACTTGATAGGTGAGACCACCATAGAGCCGGCGCTGAAAGCTATAGAGGCGGCTGTCGCGGCTTTATTACTATCTAATAATCCTGTGATTTCAGTTAACGGCAATGTCGCGGCTTTAGTTCCTGAGGAGGTAGTCAAGCTAGCCGAGCTCGTTAACGCTAAAATTGAGGTGAACTTGTTTTATCGGAGTGAGGAACGAATAATGAAAATAGCCGAGATTTTAAGGACTTGCGGTGCTCGTGAAGTGCTTGGCGTGAGTGACGCTACTGCGGAGATCCCTGAACTCATGAGTGAAAGGAGGAAAGTGAGTCCTAGGGGAATATTAATAGCTGACACGGTGTTAGTGCCTCTTGAAGACGGGGACAGGACTGAAGCTTTGAGGAGACTTGGTAAGACAGTCATAGCGATAGACCTCAACCCCCTCTCCAGGACTGCTAGAGCGGCTTCTATAACGATCGTTGATAACGTTGTTAGAGCACTACCTAAGATGATTGAATACGCTCAGAAATTAAGTAATGCCTCTAGGGAAGAGCTTTCCAGCATACTAAAGAAGTACGATAACAACGCTATATTATCCGAAGTACTCAAGCATATAAGAAACAGACTGGAGGAACTCTCAAAAACTAACCTCTCAATTCAATGTTGAGACTCTTACCCAGTCCTAAGCTTACGTGTTCTGGGTCAGTGGATTACTCAGTTTTAGTACTCTTTAAATATTCCTTTAGTCTCTTTAGCTCATCCTCACTTATCCCCCAAGACTCGTTAGGTCCTGGGAAAACACCTTTTCTCACATCCTCAGCGTATTTACTTAGAGCTTGTAGTATCTCGTTGTGCAAGTCAGCGTATTTTCTAACAAACGGCGGTGGTGTAGGGTTTATTCCTAGGAGATCGTGAATGACTAGTATTTGGCCGTCACATTCAGCGCCGGCACCTATACATATGGTGGGTACTCTGACAGCGCGAGTTACTTCAGCAGCTACTTGCCAAGTTGTGTACTCGATGACTATCGAGAAAACCCCAGCTTCTTGGAGGGCTTTAGCTGATTCGATTATGTTTAAAGCGTCTTCAGCGTTCTTACCTCTCAGCTTGTAGCCGCCTAGCATTAAGTATCTTTGGGGGTTAAGCCCTATATGACCCATTACGGGTATGCCCACCTTAGTCAAGGCTTCGACGGTTTCCGAGACTTCCAACCCTCCCTCTACCTTGACCGCGTCCGCACCCATCTTAATCATCTCACCCGCATTCCTAATAGCTTCGTCTTTACTTACCTCATATGATAGGAAAGGCATATCCGCCACAATCAGGGCCTTAGGCCTCGCGTTCACTACCGCTCTAAGATGGTGCTTCACCTCATCAAGAGTTACCGGTAATGTTGAGGGATAACCCATTATAACCATCCCGAGAGAATCTCCTACAAGCAAACCGTCAATACCTGCTTTATCAGCTAAGAGAGCGTCATAATAAGAGTACGCTGTAACCATAACTATTTTCTCACCAAGTTTCTTCTTCTTTATAAAATCGTGTGGATAGATCTTGGAACCCATTCCTCTTCCCGTAACTAAAGCCCTTAAAGGATTAATAATTAGATTGGTTAAATAGTTTCCCGGCTGAGTCTTGTTAAGTCATCCTCTTAAGAGATTCCTTATACTTCATCATTAACCACAAAACCTCGTTAACAGGTGTTGACACGCCCACCCTCCTCCCTCTCACGACTACCTCACCGTTTATGTAATCAACCTCTGTTCTCTTCCCCCATATTATGTCTTGAAGCATTGACGAGTAGTTCTCCCCGGTTGCTTCAGCCACCCTCACCACTTCCTTCAAAGGATCTGCAGGCATCATAACCCCGTACTTCTCTGCAACTCTCTGAGTCTCCGCTACCACCATCGCAGCTATTTTGAAGAGGTTTTCATCGATTATTATGAGCTTGTTCCTCACCTCATATATAGCGGTTAGGGGGTTTATCGCTGCGTTGACGGCTAGCTTAAGCCATCTATAGGGCTCTATATCATCAACTACCTGGACTGAAAGGACTTTAAGTAATGACGCTATGGAGGATAGCAACTCTCTTGAAATACCTTTACCCCCCAAGTAGCTGGTGGAACCGCCGATCCACTTAAATTCTCGGTTTCCCAACCTGTACACGCCGTGGTTTAACACCATAGCTGCTGTCTTGTCAGGACCTAGGATTTCGAGAGCTTCCTCATAAGATCTCAAGCCATTCTGACACGTTACTAAGACACCCCCACTCCTTAAGAATTCCCTCACATGCTTAACTGCTTCCAAGGAATCGTACGCTTTAGTAGCTACTATTATCAAATCAAACAAGCCAAGTCTTCTTAAGTCATCGTATGATATGAAGTGAACCCTCTCTAGCCTTAAAGACATCCCGTCGGGGGTGACTATCTTAATTCCCTCCTCCCTGAAAAGCTTTAGGTATTGAGGGTTCCTAACCAAAACGTAAACACTGGGTCTAGTGCTTGAGCTAACTAACGCGTAAGCTAGTAAAACCCCTACGTTCCCGCCACCGACGACGAGGACCTTCTTGAAGTACTCGTTAGTCATTATTAATGTCTCCTCAGGACCTCATGAAAAATTATTTTAGTTGAGATATAAGGTTATTGAGTCAAGATATCTTGGGTTTAGAGGGTGTCTGACGCGGGTAAAGCGGTTTTGGTGCGGGGAGTGGTGAAGGATTTTGGCAAGATTAGAGCTCTTAGTAAGGTCAGCATAGAGATTGATGAGGGGATTATATTCGGGTTGATAGGCCCTAACGGCGCAGGTAAAACCACACTGCTCAGGATCTTAGCCACGTTACTTAAGCAAGATGAAGGTGAGGTTAGGGTGTTCGGTTATGGGTTACCTGAGAATAGAGTCTTGGTTAGGAAGCACATATCATATTTACCGGAGGATGCAGGGCTTTACTCGCGTTTGACTGGCTGGGAGAATCTATACTATTACGCGATGCTTTACTACGGTAGGACCAGTAAGGCTTTAGAGGTTGCGGAAATAGGCGCTAAGATTTCCGGTCTGAGCGAGAGAGACCTTAACAGGAAGGTTTCGGAGTATAGTAAGGGGATGATTAGAAGGGTATCTATAGCGAGGACTTTAATGATAGGTTCTAAGTTAGTCATCTTAGACGAACCTACTTCAGGTCTCGACGTTTTCTCAGCGTACGCCATACGTAAGATACTCAAAGAATACTCTAGGAATAACTCAGTTACTATAGTTCTCTCCTCACATAACATGCTGGAGGTTGAGGACTTATGTGATGTGGTAGCCCTCATAAATAAGGGGCGCGTGATAGTTCAGGGACCGCCGAAAGACTTGATACGCACATATAATGGTAGGAACCTAGAGGAAGTCTTCATAAGCTTAGCTGGTGAGGGATTGTGAACTCCGTTTACGTAGTTATTTGGAAGGAACTTAAGGACATGCTACGAGATATACGTACTCTAGCGGCGATAGCTTTCTTACCGCTCTTAATACTGCCTTTAATGAGCTTAACTTCTATCTACGCTCAAGGACTTCAGCCAGGGTACGTAGCGCTCATAAATCATGACAGAACCTCAGGTAGTGTGGGAGGGGTTAACATATCGTCTGAAGATATCGTGAGAGAAATTAGTGAGGCTCTAGAGAAAAACGGTCTTCACGTGATTTACGGGGTATCCGCTAACGTGGATGCTACGATCATAATCAAGGAGGGGTTCGTGAAGAACCTAACCTCACTAACTGAGAGAGCTAGGTTAGAAATCATTAAGACTCTAAGGTCTAGTAAGGCAGACCAGGTAGAGAATATAGTGCTGAGCTTAGTCAATAATTTAAACTTTAGGTTAGCCTCACTTAAGGTAATCGAGTTAAGTAATGCCGCTGGATTGAACGTCTCCGTAGACTCTGTCTTAAGACCTGTTGAAGCTCAAGTAAGTGTTGTAGGGGTTGGCGGCGCCCCAGTTAGCTATGAGGAAGCGCTTAAGGTCTACATATCTAGGTTCCTCTCCTTCAGCTTAATATTCGTCACCACCCCCTCAACAGCGTACATAACGGATTCCGTCATAGGGGAGAAGGAGAGGAAGACTTTAGAAGCTTTGTTAAGTACCCCAGTACCTAGGTATGCTTTAATAATAGGTAAGGTTGTCTCCACTTCTTTGATAGGGTTGTTAACAGGTTTCACCAACGCCTTAGGACTTCTCCTATTCGCTTACGTGCCCTCACTAATTTACGGAATTAATTTGTTTTACTTGATACCGGGGAGCGTTATGTTAGCTCACTTCATAGCCATATACTTTTCCGTCTTAAGCTCTCTAGCTCTAGTAACGCCCGCGGTAATCAGGTCGGGAAGTTATAGAGCTGCGCAAGCTTCCTCAATGATAATAATTAGCGTCGCTACTATAGTGTTCTTCATATCTCTATATGTCGATATAGAACAGTTAAGTAGTGTCTTCAAGTGGTTGCTCTACTTAATACCGTATACTCATGCATCACTCTTCATAAAGTTCGTCGCGCTTGATATGTTGCGTGAAGCGCTAACACACTTAACGATATTATTACTGGTTATAGCAGGCTTAATGTACGTCTCAATAAAGCTCTTCAACGAGGAACGCATAATTTACGGGAAAACATAGGACGCGTGATCGTCGGGTTTTATGTTGCTCGCACAACACGTGGCATCATGTAAGTATCTGAGGAAACACTCTCTAGAGTGTGTTAATAAACATTTATTATAGCTTAGTTAATTAGTCTTAGCAGGTGATTAGATGAGGGTGGGTCTAGGCTTTAAGAGCTTAAGGAGAGAACACATCATTACGTTGGCTTCGCTAATAGTTTTACTAGCTTCCGCGGTAGTCGGCTCATACCTCAGGCTCTACCCAGTCTTCAACGCTCTTGAGGCGGGTTACGGACCTATGTTGAATGAGTTAGATCCTTACTCCGAGTACTGGACTGCTGAGAAGCTCCTGGAGAAGGGTTTATCATACTTCTTCAGCTTGGACAGGTATAATGAGGAAACACATATTTTCTGGTATCCTTGGGGGAGAAACTTCGTTAAGTCTTCCCTACCTCTCACACCGATGTTTTCCGTTGTTACTTACTACGTAGCGCATTTGTTCAGTCCTGGGTTAACCTTATATGAGTGGATGGTGTACGTGCCTGTAATCTTCTTCATACTCTCCCTAATAGGTATCTACCTAACTACTAGAGAGTTATGGGGTGATATCCCCGCAGCGGTTTCGTCTGTGGTGGCCGCGATAATCTTTAATAGTAGACAGTTAGCAGGGTTTACAGTTAAATACTCTGCTGGACTAGGTTTTATTTTCCTAGCTACATACTTCCACGTAAGGACTTGGAAGAGGAGAAGCTACGTAGACGCTTTACTGTGCGGTGTTTTCACAGCCTTAACTGCTGCCGGCTGGGCGGGCTTTAACCTACTCCTAGCAGCTATTTTCCTACAGATAGTTCTACAACCCTTGATAACCAAGGTCACTAAGGAAGACTTAATACTATGGGGTTTCGAGACACTGCCTCTTGCGTTAGCCATAGCTATACTGCCTTTCTACGGACCCCTATACCTAATCATAAGTGTCGGCATACTGATACCGTTAGGGTTTGCCGTAATAGGTGTCGCGCTATTCTTAGAGTACGTGTCCACGCGGAGAGTGGTCAAGCTAAAGTACCCGCTTCTAACTAAATGGCGCGTGATTTACTTCCTCCTAATAGTCTTGATAGGTGTGGGAGGGCTTCTAGGACTCACTACCGGTGTCCTCCACTTAAAGGGTAAGGGCTTGGCAGCGATGGGTTTGGGTGAGCTAACGCACGTGTTAGTCGGTACTGTTCAGGAGTATGCGTCGGCCAGCGCGCAGAACTTCATATGGAGTAGTGGAGCTCCGTTTATCATATCACTCCTAATGCTTGTATACTTCGCTTACAGAGCTTTCATCAAGAGAAGCGTGCTAGATTTATTCACAGGGATAATGGTGTTGCTAGCAACGTACGCCACGGCTAACGTATCATACTTCTTCCCATACCTGAACTGCGTGATATCGATATCTCAAGGTAGCTTCATCGCCCTGCTCGTCCCGTACCTCTCTAGGAAGAAAGACTTGGTGCTTGCTCTGTTAAGTGCTTCCTTAATGATCGCTTACCTATTCACCACTCTACTTCAGGGAGTGACTGTTTGGGCACCTGCTTACAGAGCTCAGACACCCATGATCCTAGACTCAGGTCTCGGCGTCGGGAAGAACGTGCCCGCATGGCTGGATACTCTAGAGTGGATTAGGAATAACACGCCTAGAGACTCCGTGATTATTTCGTGGTGGGATTACGGGTATTGGTTAAGCGTCTTAGGGGAGAGAGCTACGGTAGCTGACGGCGCAACACTCAACGCAACACAGATAGAGTTGCTCGCTAAGGCTTTAACAGGTACTGAGGAAGAAGCTTACGAGATATTCACTAAGTATTTCCGCGTACCGCCTGACAAGACCTACGTCGTGTTATACGACGTTGTCTTATTCTCAGAGCAACTCAGCTCAACCTACGTAGGCCCCCTAGCTTTTCAGGGAGGGACGTTCATCGGTGCTGATATGGCTAAAGGGATCTCAGCTATCTACAAGATAGCCGGCAGGAAGCCCCCGACCACCACGGTCACCATAGGTCAGTACAATTACGTCATGCCTAACTGGACTAACCCAACACTAACTAGCGCGACCTTATACAAGCTATTCCTTCACTCAGTCCACGAAGTATTCGGGGCTTCAGGCTACCCCGTAAGATTCCTTTACGGCGCACTCCAATACCCGCAGTACGCTCCGCGATTAGAGAAGCCCGCGCTCACGGTATTCAAGCCCGCGCACATAGCTGTGAGTCAACTCTACGAGGGCAGTAGCGTATACGTGGTGGTAGCTGTTTATAAGATGGGTGACTGAAGCGCTTGAACGAGGTCTGCGGAGATTACGTGGTGATAAATCCTCACGTATGGCTTTCTCAAGCCTGCGTGCGCTTCAGTAATAGGATTGAGGAGATATATAGGGTCTCAGAAGGTTCTGTGAAAGCGGGTAAGGTGAGGATAGTAACGCATGGGTTAGCTACCACACACATTCACTTAGGTCTTTACCCGATAAGGAACACGGTAGTCTCGGGTTTAAGCTTGGATGACTGGGTTAGGAGGTTTGCGTGGGGTTGGGAGAGGTTCTTAAGAGAACATCCGGAAGTTAGTTACTACGCGTCCCTACTAGCTATAAGAGAGCTCCTCTCCTCAGGAGTCACCGCTTTAGCGGACATGCATCTTAATGAGGGGATGGTTTATAAGGCGGTCTTAGAGAGTGGTGTTAAAGCTGACTTAAGCATTCCTATAATGAATCACGGGGTTTTCGAGAATTATGAGGAAGCTCTGGAGGAAAACCTGGGTTTACTCAAGATAGTTGATGACCCTAAGGTTAAGGTTAGGTTGGGGCCGTGTACTCCCAGATTACTTGACCCAAAAGCTTTCAAGGAAGTAGTTGAGTTGGCTAGGGAGCGTGGACTAGGGGTTCACACACATATAGCGGAGGTTTTCGAGGATCTAGTATGGCTTAAGAATAAGTACTCAATGAGTCTCAGAGACTTCATTAAATTCGTTGGTTTAGATAAAGTAAACGCTATAGTAGCTCACGCGGTGTGGGCTGAGGAGATAGCTGACGTACTATCAGCTAGTAATTTCGTGATATCACATCCGCCGAGATCAAACATCCTCTTAGGTGATGGGAGAGCGCCGATAAGGAATTACTTGAGTAGGTTATCAAACGTAACTATAGGGATTGACGTAGCCCCGACTTACGACATAAGAGAGGATCTAAGAGCTTACACACTCCTCCACTATGAAGGAGAGGGGGTTCCCGACTTACGAGAAGCTTTCTCACTCGCGACTACGACCGCTTATAGGGGGTTAGGCTTCGGTAAAGGCGAGTTAATTGAGGGGGAGGACGCAGACTTGGTTGTGTGGTCTGTTGAGGACCCTGTTGCTGGGGATCCAGTAGCTTCCGTAAGCTGGGGCGACTCTGTAGTTGAGGAAGTGTATGTTTCGGGTTCCTTGATATTTAAGGGCGGGGAACTCACTCACGCGCGGAAATCTGTGGAGGAAGCATACTATGTTTTGAAGGAGTATCTTAATGAGTTCTTTAAATTCGGGTGAACAGCTTTTTAAGACTTCCCGCGATTTTCTTGTTTATGAGACCTAACTCTAGCATGAGATACCTCACAGACGCTTTAAGACCTCCTTCCATGTGAGCCTCAACTATCTTAGACCAGTCAATACTTATGATGTAGTATGAGAAAATTATTGAGGCTATTACGAAGACAGGTATTACCTGATAACCTAGTTCCTCGCTTAAGGATGTTAAGAGACTCCCGTAAAATACCGCGACACTCTTTAAGAAAAGCTTCCCTAGAAAGACTGAGAAGAAGTAGATTATTAAGGAAAAACCGGTTAGTCCCAAAGGTAGGTAGAGGACGTCGTCAGGTAGCGGTAATGCCGCGAAAACGAATATCGCTAGAGCAAGGGATTTCTTAGCGATCTTATTAAAGAGTTCTAGATTCTCCCTACTCCTCTGACTTAATAGTTTAGAAAACCCTTTCCCGATAAAATATATTAAAACCTTACCTAAGGTAGCGCCTAAAGCTGAGGAAATTATTAATAAGATCCTGTCCTGCAGGGTCACGTACTTGAAGGTAAGCCCTATTATCACTAGTAGGTAGGGGAGTGATACGAAGGGGATGGAATTACATAATAAGCTGATTATGAAGGGGCCTAGGAAAGAGTTTTCAAGAGGTTTCAGGAGCTCGAGGATATCACTCAAAGCTACCACAGCACTACCTCCTATATAGTAAATCACGTCTTAATAAACACTTCAGACAATTATGTTTTAGTGTGTATGTGATGGAGCCGCAGAAGATCTTCAGCTCGGTAAGTAGGTGTCCGGTGTGTGGTAGTGATGGGCTGGAGGTAAGCACCTACACCTATGAGGTACCCTACTTCGGTAAAATACTGATTGAGGTATGGAGGTGTGGTGTGTGCGGCTACAGAAAATCAGATGTGGGAACACTTGAACATGGGGGTGAGGTGAGGATAGTCTTCCCGGTAAGGGAGCGGAAGGACCTAAACGCGCTGGTCATAAAGTCTTCTACAGCAAGTATAGAAATACCTGAATTAGGGGTTGAGGTATTCCCAGGCCCTGCAGCACAAGGCTACATAACCACCGTCGAGGGACTCCTAGAAAGGATATTAGAGAACACACCGGCTGAGTGCTTCGACGAAAACAACGAGTGTAACAATTTCGTGAAGAAGGTCAGGAAAGCGATGAATAACGAGATAAACTTCACCGTAATACTCACTGACCCCTACGGAAAAAGCTCTATAAAGCCCCTAAACGACCACTAGTTCTCAAGCTCGATAAGAGATATTTGCAGAGCTTGTTATTGTGTTGAGGAATCCAAGATTAATGTCTGTTCCTAGGGAATACTCGCTAAT
>CAYZXH010000046.1:0-11584 GCA_964482405.1 uncultured Desulfurococcaceae archaeon
CATGGTTTCTTTCAGTGGGGAGATTCATGTAGTGTCTGTTGAGGAGTTGGGTAGGGTTGGTAGGGTTACTTTCGTTTTTAGTTAGGGTTGAGCAGCGATAAGCATAAAAACAACTAAAGCAAAATACTTCCTCACGACCACCACACCACAAAACAAATCTCACACATAATTTACAAATCTAAATATCAATAATTAAATTATTACAGAATATTACGTTAATCTTTCTGTTCTATGTCGTGGGTGAGTACTGACGTTTCAGCAACGTGATAAAGAGATTTGAGGAGGTTACTTGAACCTACTAACCAGTCTCTAGGCACTAGCTACGGGTAGCTCATGACAGGGACCTCATAACCCTAAACTCTTAGTAGGTGAAGTGTCTTAAGTTGTGAAAAATATCTTTAAAGTTATGATATGTTAAAATCTTTATATTAGTTTTGGAAACTAAATTATGTTCAAATAAGAAGTTGTTTTGGTTATGCTGGATCACGATATTAACATGGCGAAAATCTATTCTTGATTTTCGAATTATGAGATATGTCAAATACATAGTATTTATAAGTTTTGTAACTATATATCATTAGTGGTTCGATATGTCTAGTTATGATGAGGAGGATCGCATATCCTACGGCATAATCTACAGGATTCTTAACCATATAGAGGGTAGGGGCAAGTCATTGAAGACGAGGATATTATACGCTTCAAACCTAAACTCAAGATCTTTAGAGAAATACTTGAAGTTCTTGTTAAGAATCAATCTAATATCTGAGGTATACATTAATGGGAAAAGATATTATATTCTTACACCTAAGGGGAGGGAGTTACTTTACAAGTTAAGGAAAGTTAGGAAAGACTTAGACGGGCGTTTTTCAAGGAGACTCATAGATCATATCAGAAAAGAGTTAGGGATGCAAGTAACGAATATGCGTGAAATTAATAAGAAGAAACTACACGTAATCTTGATTGACAACGACTCAACTATTAGAGAGGCTATGTTAGAACTAGTACTTAGTTATGTTAGCGCGAAGATGGACGATGAGGAGGTATTAGGTATAGTTCCTTCAAGACTTTATGATAAGATACTGGAGACGTTGGATCGCATTAAAAACAATATAAACTCTATAAGGCTTTATACGTACAACGAGCACGAAAATATCGAGAACTCAGCTCTTAAGATAGTTAATTTGTTAAGGGGTCTGGAAACACAGTATGTTATCATAATTTAACTCAAATGCGTTTCCCTACTTTTCCACCATAATTGATTACGTGTTACTGTTTTTCGGTCGCTTCATGATATACGTAAACCACATCCCCGTCCACAACGGCAAACTTTGTTTTGTCATCGCTTAACTTCACTATAGGCTTCTTCCTCATAGTAGCTACCTTAATCAAGTCTTTGAGATCCCGCACGTAAACCACGGCAACCACGTGTTTAACCTGATCTAACTTGCCGGAAATTATTAAGTCTCTATACTTACTTTCAAGGAGGATGATAGGTGATTTCTCGCCCGATCTACCTTGAGTAACTACTATCAGCGTGAGAGCTAGTAGCCCGGCTGAGGTTATCGAGAACAACATAGTTAAGAGTCTGTAAGTGATGATGTTCATGCTAACTAATATCAGGGATACTTCAGTAGGCTTAACCTGCTTAAGACTGTCAACGTATTTAGTTTCTGGAGTGCTTGTTTTGACGTCTATGAGGGGTTTCCCGGTATCGTAGTATAGCTCCAGCTTAGATGTTGAAGTAATAGTGTAAGACTTACTTACGTTCGTTAACTCAACATTCGTGCGTGCATTAAAAACCACGCTTACTGTGTAAGCTCTACTACTACCCACCTCCTTCTCAATCACGCTTATGTAATCTCTTAAGTATGTGAAGTTCACGTATAGGTTTTCAACATTATTTAACAACTCTCTCACGTCACCTGAGCTAATCACTACCTTCTTAGACCAAACTGGCGAGGAGATGTTCACGTAAACCTCGTAAGACCCATCAACCCTCCTTAACTCCCCACTAGAACTTAACGCGAGCCTGTACGTAATATTAAAACCCTCCAAGAACTTAACGTATATTGCCTCACCTGGTTGAAGGATTGTTCTGTTATCGTATATTAGCGATTTCTTTACTAGAACTACGTAACTTAAGTCTATTTTCTGAGATATTGAGGCTCTAGGGATCTCCTCGACTACCTGATCAGGGTAATTATATGAGGTGACTAAACCAACTAACGAGGTTAATAAAACAACACATAAGGCTACGATTAAGAGACGTATGAAGACCTTACTTCGTTTCACGAAAGATATCTTAATCCTCGACATAAGTAAGCCACCTAAACAACTTCCTCATTAAGCTAGCCGTCATAACTAGAATAACCGCGATTACTAGGTTTTGATAATTTAGAAATACCTGCATTAAGTAAATCCACGCATATCCTAATAAAGGTATTTTAAAGACGTACCTACCTAACAATGCGCTCTGAGAGACCCTGTAGGGGTCCGGGCTCTCGTTGGCATCTCCCTTAGTCACGTATGCTATAGGGTTAGTGTTGAGCACTTGAATAACCCTATGTATAACTATATCCCTACTAAAATAAAAAGCGATCACATCACCTACCCTAACATCGTTCGGGTCTGTTCTCACGTTAATCACCGCCACGTCACCCACGTTTAAGAAAGGACTCATACTACCACTAATCACTACTAAGGTCCTGTACCCAGCTAACAGGAAAGCTAGGAACGCAAACATGACAATTAGGAAACCTAAGCTCATTAACTTAGAAATACGTGAAGGCTTGCTAACCATATCACCCTCGAAATACGCTACACTCAAAATAGCGAGGAACGCGAAAACCTGAAGCACGCTCACAACAGCTGAAACACCGCTTGAAACGTTCGGGAGTACTGGCATCAAGTATATGTAGAGTCTCGTAAACATAGAGTACATAAGACTATTCTTTATGCCACCTAAAATGAATAAGTAACCAATTAGCAGGTTACTGAGGAGGAGAGGGACAAAGCTCCTCACAAGAAAATTTAACGAGGTAGAGTAACTAGAGGTGAGCAAACTCAAATACTTAGTGTAGGTAAAGCTTAAGAAAGTGAGTAAAAGCGATGTTACTATGAGTGAGGTCTTAACCCTCCTTGAACTACTTAAAACAAAACCTCTAAAGAACTCTATCCCAAGAGTTCTAGGAATCTCCCTGATTAAGTTGAATATGATGAGGGATTGAGTAAGTGTTAGCGGGTTACGACCGAAACCACTCACGAACCCTAAGATAACGTCACTCGCCACAGTTATGGCCAGAAATAACAAAACTATCGGTCTAAGACTATCCTCAAGAAATGTCTTCACCCTTATGACCTCGTTGTAGAGGAGACCTAAGACTAGTAAACCTGTTACTGAAGGTATCGCATAATATAATAAGCCGCTCTGAGGCAGGAATAAAGTATAAAAGTAAGTAAACAAGATAAGTGATAATGAGGAGATCAGCAAAAGATATCTAGTGTTAAACACTATAGTCATCGTAAACCCACATCTCAATTTAGTTTTGTTTTAAACAAAAAAGTTTTATTTCACGCTTAATGAGATCCCTGCCTAAAGCTTTAGGCAGGGCCATACGTAGTTGTAGGAGCTTCAGGTATGGTAGTAATAGGTATGTAGTACTCATTCCACTGAATCGCTTCGAAACTTATGTATATAGTTAGCGAAGTTCCTTCAGGTGCTGGCTGAAGCACTGTTAAATCAAAGCTTATGTCCGCTGACTGGCAAGGATGTAGCTGCACTCCGAAGTTATCGCCCCACCACACAGTAACGTCAGGTTCTCCATCGCCGTCGAGATCTAGCTCAACGCCCTGCTCTAGTTCTTGCTCGTTTAGCTCATAATACTCAACACCGTTAATCACGACCCTCCAAATCTTGAGAGGTATCGTGCCGTCGTTGTGCACCTTAAACGCTACGTGAGTGTAGTACCATGGATAGACATTATTGAGCGTGACAGCCATAGTATCGTAATCTCCATCCCCATCACTATCAATTAGAGTCACGTGAGTGCAACCTACGTCCTTATCTAACTGCGTAGCTCCGGGCATAGGATAGTATGAAGCGTTCCAGTCATTACCAAAGGGCCAGGAACCGGGCGGTAGACCGCAAGCATCTAAATATATTACTGAACCGGGAACGAATTCCCAGTCAAGCTCCCCCGTCTCAACAACAGTATTCACCATTAACGTTTCAGACCACATAGCTAAAGCTACTAGAACTATACCTACCAAAGCCACGACACTTAATTGCTTAATGAATCCCTTCGACACTTTTAGCACCACGTTAGCCACTTACCTCGTTCCACTGAGCGAATACTAGGACTATCTCGTAGGGTCCGTATGTCATGTTCTCCTCAGCTTCTTGGAGAATCTCTATGTGTAGGACGTACGTGGCGCTACCTGATGGCTCTATCTGCGTGTCCTCAGGTATCGTGAGATCCATTATTATCGGGTCATCTACCTCTGGAATACTGTAGCTATATAGCTTAACAGGGATCGTGCCTATGTTATCTACTACTAGGTATACGTCAACAGCGTATCCTGGGTAAGCGTTATTAATAGACACGAGTAATTTAATAGCGTCATCTTCGTCATCCTCTAACTCAACCACAACATTGCATGAAGCCACGTCCTTGCCTTCCTCATTACTGTAGCCTTCACCCTGAGGATCTGAACCCTCGTCACTACACCACCAATCAGACCACTTAACGTCTACCTCACCTGTGTTTACCGTCGTGTTTATCCATAGTGTCTCAGACCACATAGCTAGTGCCGTGCCTAAAGCAAGCACTAATATTGTTAAAGCACTTATACTTAGTATTTTACGTGTTTCCATGTTACATTACCTGCGAGTTGTAAAGGGTTTTCTGATATATTAAGGATTGTGCATAAGCGATACTTACGATACGTAAGTAGTCACGGTATGTACTAGGAGTACATAGTTGGTCTTAAATACTCAATATTTATTTACCATGAGTTAATATAAAGTATGGAGTGGTGAAGCGTTATTTCGGGGAGTCCTAAGTTTGTGTTAGGTGTTGAGAGCCTAGATGTTATCTTAGGTAGAATCGTAGACTCAGGCGCTCTTGTTTTAATTGCTGGGAATCCTGGTGCGGGCAAGACCCTGCTCGCGTCAACTATTTGCTACGCTAACGCGAGTAGAGGTATTCCGTGCCTTTATATCTCCTTACAGGAGACTAAGGAGGTTTTCTTTAGACATATGAGAGACTTTAACATGGATTTCGGCGAGTTAGAGTCTAGAGACTTGTTTAAGTATTACGGATTACCCATAATAATAGATCCTGAGCTAATCAACACGTTAATTAATGAGTTAAGCACTTACTCAAGCAAGTATAAAGTGTTGGTAGTAGATAGCTTCACCCCCTTAAGCCGATTGATAGAGAAGAACTCTGAGATTAGAGCAATACTTCAAAACTTCTTCTACAATCTCGCGAAAATTGAGAAATCTCTAGTCGTGTTAGTAGCTGAGATCCCTATGGGTAGGGAAGCCCTAGACTTAGGCGACATAGAATTCGTGTCAGACGTGGTGTTGTTTCTGAGGCAGTATATGGAGAGAGGATTAGTGACTAGATTCATAGAAATTAGGAAAGCTAGGGAAGCACCGGTAAGCATTGGTGAGGTAACTTTCAAGATAATTGATAAGGTAGGCATACGCTCGTTCCTACCACCACAACTTGAGGAACTCCCGCAGATAATACGTGGCGTGAGTTATGAGTACCCCTGCAAAGAACTTAACGAATTATTAGGACCTGTTAGCGCTGGGTCATCGATGTTTGTTGTGATCCCTGCTGACGCACGGTCGACGGAGAACTACGTGCCAGGGTTGGTGTCTTTATCGCTAGCACTGAAACATAAGCTTAAGGCTTTAATAATAGACTACGTTAGACCACCACACACTTTCACAGACTCACTAGTAGAGTATGCCGCCAAGAAATCGCCAAGAAGTTGCGACACAATCAAGAAGTTAATCAACGAGTTAGTTAGTATTGAGTACGTTAACCCGGCCACGATGAGTCTAGAAGAACTATACACGCACGAGATAGAGTTGGTGAGGCAGCATCAACCAAAACTCCTCGTCCTCAACAGGGTCGATATACCTTCACGTATTCACGGAAGTGAGAAACCCGAAAAATACTTCACATACTTGTGGAACGAGTTACTCTGGTTTAGGAAGCACGGAATAACGGTCGTTAGGGTCAGTACTTACATTAATAGGGAGTCATACCTGCAGAACTCGTCCATATCCGAGACCGTGGTACGCTTATTTAAGAGCCTCAGAGAACCAAACCTGAAGATTTATTTGTGGTCGGAGAGGAAGACTCCTAAAATAATAGATTTTCAAGTCTTGAGTAAATGTCTTGATGAGTTCGTTTATGGAGTATGTAGTGAGAAGAAGTAAGTGGGGACGTAGTGAGGGAGTTACTGAGAACGCCCGTTCACAATATATAAACACCCATAAATTCTTGTTTTAGGTGCTTAAAGTGGTTAAATGCCCTAGGTGCGGTGCTGAAGTAAATCCTGAGAGGACATGGCAAGTCATAAGTCCCTTACCAGACGCTTACGGGAGGATAACTATAACTGTCCTAGGAAGCTTCAAGTGCTCGTCTTGTGGTTATAGCTGGAAGGGTAAGGTATCAACCGTTAAGGTAGGTCCTGAAGGCGAGGTTTCATTTGGTGAAGGGAAGAAGCATAAGAGGAAGGGCGAGACTTCTGGTGAGAAAAGGGAGGGCAAAGTAATAGAAGTAGACATCTCCGACATATTGGAGGAAGAATAATGAGATTCAGTCAATTCATCGACTTAGCTCTAGTAGTATTGCTGATAGTTATCTTAACACTCGCTCTGACCGGCACGCTCACGCTAGCGGTCGTGGAGGGCAAGTCTATGGAGCCCCTGCTCTGGACCGGGGATGTGGTGATAGTGTACAGAACTAGTGAGATGAGGGTAGGTGACGTAGTGATATATGAGGGTAGAGGAAACTACGTAATACATAGAATAATTGAAATCCGTAATAACTGCTACGTCATTAAAGGGGATAACAACGCCCTACCAGATGGATGCATACCTAAAGAACTAGTAACAGGGAAGGTATTGAGTATAGGGAACTCAGTCGTTAAAGTGCCTGGAATAGGGTATCTAACCCTCCTCATTAGAAGTTTATGGGAACGAGTCACGGCCTAGAGATAAGTCCTTAGTAAGTTTTCAGTCGCTAACAGGGCCTTGGAGAACCCTTACTTCCTTCTAGATAACAGCAACTCAGCTACTTCCTTAACGTACTTACCGCTAGACTTAAGCGTCAAAACCTTGTTAAGAAACTCTATGAAGGAAATCTTAGTTTTCCTACTCCACGTCTCATAAGACTCTCTCAATCTCTCATAGGCTATCCCGTGAAACCTGCATAACCTTAACCCCTCATAACTAAATTCTGCGAGTCTTTGGCAGATCACGCAGGATGCGTCACCGCTGTCAAGACCTGCTAACCTCCTTAATTCTTTAACAGATTCATCACTATCTAGGAGTTTCTTAATACTGATTAGCCTGGGTTTCAACACGGACGTGACTTCCCTCACCACCTCATCCTTACTTAACTCTCCCGTAATTATCTTATCAAGTCTTTCTTCTACCTCACGCGTCAGCTGAACACTAGAGAGTTCAGAGAAGAGGTTGGTTGATATCGTGGAGATAACACTGCCTAACTCTGTGATGTCAATCCCGGAAGTTGTTTGCTTAAGATACCCGCGCTTAAATAAGGTCTCGATTATTTCAGCTCTCGTAGCCTCAGTACCAATCCCCGACCTCTCCATCCATTTAAGTAAGGACGACTTAGTGTAAGCATCTGAGGGCTTACTAAAAGTCTTAACCACCCCAACGTCAAGTATCGACACTTCCTCACCTAGCCTCAAAGAAAACTTCTTTAATGTGCCTACCTCCCCGTAGTCATATATCCTCAACCACCCACTCCTCAACAACTCCCTTGAAGTAATCGCTAATTCGAGATCAAGCACCCTTAAAACATAGGTTGAGATTCTGAGTAAGGTTTCATCACTCAATGAAGCCAGGTATCTCCTAACTATCAAGTCATACACTACCCGCTCCCTATCTTTAAGAGGTCTCCTAGGTAAGTACCCTGTTGGGTGTATTGCCGGGTGTGCCGGGTCTTCCTTAGACCCCTCCGCAGGAGCTAGTGAAGGCTTCTTAAGCAACTCATTAACGTATTCCTCGTAACCCTCTAGATTAGATAAGTTCCTCAATATCGTTCTATGGTTAAGCGTTTTAGGCAGTTTCTGCGAGTTCGTTCTAGGATAACTTATGAGTTGGTCTAGGTAAAGTGACTCAGCAATACTTAACGTATGGGCAGGGGATATCTTAGCTACTCTATAAGCCTCGTACTGAAGATCCGGTAAGTTGAAGGGGGGCGGCGGCCTCAGAACCTCGGTCCTAGACTTAACGTCCACTACCCTAGCCTTACCAACCCTCTCGATAGCTAGCTTCAACCTATTAGCTTCCTCCTCAGTTAGATCCTTGCCGAAATCGCTCCTTACGTTCAACTCCTCACTCCCGAGCCTCAACTTCATGGAAATACTGAATTTTATTTCCGGAACGAAACACCCCCTCTCAACATGTCTCCTGAAGACCTCTATGAGGGTGGGTGTCTGAACCCTACCAGCACTTAAGATCTTGAAATCGCCGAAGACCTTCCTATAGAAACTCATGAGAGCTCTGCTGACGTTAATCCCCCATATCCAGTCCACCTCATGCCTACACAAGCCGGCCTCAACCATCCTCAAATCTAGTGGTTGAAGATTTCTGAAAGCACTCACTAATTCTTCCTTAGTTAGGGAAGAGAACTTAGCTCTCCTAGACCTGCTTAAGTCGCCGAAATGCTTGATTATTAGGTAACCTATAACTGACCCCTCAATATCGTAATCACACGCGTTGACGTACTCGCTAGCCCCCCTAGCCAAGCTCTTCAAAACCTCAAAATACTTACGTGCGTACCTGCTCCTCCTCTCAACCAACCACCTAGGAACCCACCTATAAGTAAAGACCGGAAAACCCCTCTCCTCAGTATCTAGAGAAAATAGATGACCGACCGCTGGAGCCACCAAAAACCTACGGCCTTCGAAGAAACCTTCCCAAACCCTAACACCGTTCACCACCCTCTTACTACTCAGGTTTAGAGCAGTAGCTATCTTATCAGCCGCCCTAGGCTTCTCAGCAATCACCAAAACATATCCAGAGTCTCTCGACTTCATCCTAAACTATAATCTAGCAATCCAAGAAATCTTAAATGTGGGGATCTCAAGCAATCACAGGCAGAGTTAGTAAGAGTAGGAGAGCGTATAAGGAGCTGAAGAGTACCCTATCTCTTACATCCAGCCTTGAGTTCAGGTTAGCAACTCCGTAATGCGGGGCCCTGCCAGAAATAAGCCACGCTAAAACACTGAAAACACCTAGCCAAAGGAGGTTTGGCTGAATAAAAGATATCAGTATGCTCACGGCTATAATCACGTGAGACAACGCTGAATGCACCCTAACGTTAGTTAGGGACCTTATCACGTGCCCACCATCTAACTGACCTATAGGGAGTAAGTTAGCGAAATGAACTAGTATGAGGAACCAGGCAGCCATAGCGATAGGGCTAAGAAGAACCACCTCCCTAGGTTCTATGAGTAAGGTTAGTAAGGGAACGACCCTGAGCTCGCTAATTAACCCGGCTTCTAAAGCCTTCTGCGCGACGTATTGCGGAATTCTCGGGGACGTGAGGTAGGAAAAGACGTAGAGGGTTGCGGATAGCGTGACACCGGCTAGAGGGCCAGAAATACCTACTAAAGCAAGTCTCTTCAAGTCTTTGGGAGGGTGGTGCGATCTTATGAACGCTCCGAAAGTACCGACAGGAGATATGAGAGGAGCCGGTATAGGTAGCGGATAAGTCACCGGGATTCCGGCACGCCTACTCACAATATAATGACCTAGCTCATGACACATTAAGGGAGCTAAGACACCAACCAAGAAACTTAAGGTGCCGACGAAAGGCTCGATTAAAGGGATCCCGACACTAAATCTCTTATTGAGTTCCTCAGCTATAGAATTATAGTTGGTTATGGTGAAATACCCTGTAACAGCCACTGAAGCTACGGTAACTAGAAACAATATCAAAAACTGTGATGAAGGTCTCTTAAAAGTCGTTGGTTTCTTACTAACCCTGAGGAAATTCATGCCTTTACTACTAAACATTATTACCGAATAACCCCTAGGCACTAATTCATCGTAAACTTTAGAGAAAGCATCGTTTAAATCTAGGCCAGGCAATGCCTCAACCAAAAACTCAAGGATGTTCTCGTCTTCATGAGTGAGGGTGCAGGTGAAGTACCTAGAAATTAAATACTCTAACTCCCCACTACTCATTAATCCTCTAACCCGTGAACTCTCTTAAATAACTTACGTTCTAACTCGATAAGCTTGCTCACAGGTATTAACTCAACCCCGCCTGCAGGGGTTCTCCTAATGATGGTCATGGGTAGCAAACCTCTCTTAAGCTCCTCTATAGCTATCATTACAGGGTCTTTCGGCATGTTGCTGACGTCTATGAGCGGCATAGCGCCTAAACTGAGTTGCAGAGCTCTAGCAGCTACTATACGTGCTTTCTCATACCTAGTGAGTCTGTAAGGCTTAGTCTTAAGATCCACTTTCCTCAAGTACTCAATTATCCTCTCATCCACACACTCACACCTATCAGACTTAATAATATTTTAAGAGAAACATTAATAAAATATTTAGATAATAAAAACATGTGAGTTACGCACTTAACTTACTCTAAACCACCGAACTTTCCTTCAGGGGTTTCAGCTCCTTCTCTCCCTTTCTCCTCTTTCTTCATGGGGGTAGCCGCTATAACGTCGTCAACCTTCAATATCGCTGTAGCAGCTTCCGTAGCAGCTTTAATGACCTGCTTCTTAACTATGACCGGGTCAATTACCCTCGTCGTAGTCATGTCCTCTAATATCTTACCACTCAGCACCTCTATCCCGGCATTAACCTTACCTTCACTGTGAAGCCTCCTTAAATCCATTATGGTCTGTAAGGGATCCATACCCGCGGACTGCGCGAGTATAGACGCTATCTCTTCTAAAGCGTCCGCGAAGGCTTGAATAGCTAGTTGTTCCTTACCGCTAACCTCCTCAGCTTTCTTCCTCAGTCTGAGAGCTAGCTCAACCTCTACGGCACCACCACCAGGAACTATCTTGGGATCTCTGAGTATGTTGCGTAGTGAGTGTAACGCGTCGTTGAAAGACCTTTCAGTATCGTCGAGTATCATGTCGCTGGAGCCTCTTATTAGTATGGTTAATGCCTTCGGGTTCTTACAGCCTTCAACAAACACCATCTTCTCATTACCTACCCTCCTCTCCTCAACTAGTTCTGCGTAGCCTAGGTCGTTAGGCGTTAAGTCCCTCACGCTAGTGACTATCCTCCCTCCAGTAGCTCTCTCTAGTTTCTCCATGTCTGATCTCTTAACTCTTCTTACTG
>CAYZXH010000047.1:0-9226 GCA_964482405.1 uncultured Desulfurococcaceae archaeon
TTTCCAAGGTATTGTAGTCGTGGTGGTATTATCCTCTATTATTGTGCCTTTCATAATTAGGGTCATAATTAACGAGGGATTCATTTATTAATTACGCTTATTAACTTGTATTGGTCACTATTTGGGGGACCACTACTTCCTATGGAGTGAGTAGAGTTGGGTAGCGGTGTGAGGGATATAGTGACTGAGACTTTGGTTAAGTCTGAGAAGACTGTTTTCATGAATAGAGAGGTTCTTAGATCTGATTACGTGCCGGAGTACTTGCCGCACAGGGAGGAGCAGATAAGGAAGTTGACTGAGGTACTCTCGCCTCTGCTAAGGGGTGAGAGGCCTAGTAACGTATTTATTTACGGTTTGACAGGGACTGGTAAGACGGCCGTGGTTAAGTATGTTTTGAAGAGGATCGGTGACTACGCTAGAAAGACAGGCAACGATAAGTTTGTTCCGGTCTACATAAACTGTAGGCACGAGAACACGACGTACAGGGTTCTATCAACGCTTGTTGAGTCTTTGGGTGGTAAGGTTCCCTTCACAGGACTTTCTACAGCGGAGGTCTTCCGTAGGTTGAAGGTCAAGATAGGTTCGGCTGGTAAGATAGTGGTTATAGTTCTCGACGAGGTGGACGCGTTAGTTAAGAGAGTTGGTGACGAAATTCTCTATAGGCTGACCAGGATTAACGAGGAACTTGAGAGGGGGAGGGTTTCCGTAATCGGGATAACTAATGATGTTCGCTTCAGAGATAACCTCGACCCTCGAGTTAGGTCTAGCCTGAGCGAGGAGGAAATACTGTTTCCTCCCTACGACGCGATACAGCTCTCGGATATATTGAGGGACAGGGCTTCGAAAGCGTTTAAGCAGGGCGTCGTTACTGAGGGGGTGATTGAGTACTGTGCTTCTATCGCTGCTAAGGAACACGGGGATGCTAGAAGAGCTCTCGACTTACTCAGGATAGCCGGTGAGGTAGCTGAGAGGTTGGGTGAGGAGCAGGTTAGGATAGAGCACGTCAAGATAGCTAGGGAGGAATTAGAGAACGACATGGTTTCAGCTGTGGTTCAGACACTACCACAACACAGTAAGCTAGTCTTACTAGCTACTGCCCTAGCAGGAGGGAGGTTCAGCAGTACTGGGGACTTGTACGTGAAGTATCGTGAAATAGCTAAGTCGTTTGGGCTTGAACCAGTAACGCAGCGTAGGGTCTCGGACATAGTGAGTGAGCTAGAGATGGCGGGTCTAGTCATAGCTAAAGTGGTTAACAGGGGTAGGTACGGGAAAACTAAGGAGATAGAGTTAGCCGTTGACCTCAACATAATACTTAAGGCATTGAAAGAAGACGCGAAAGCGTTAAGCAAGTAACCCTCTTTAACTAGTTGATTAAGCGATGAGCGACCCACTAACTATCGGGGTAGATGACGGCTACTTCACCCAAGAATTTAAGGAATTAAGACTTAAGACCCTCTTAGTAGGCGTTTTATGCTTGGGTAAAAAGCCGGAAAATACAAGAATAACTACCGTAGTTGTGGACGGCTCTGACGGAACCTCCAGAACTCTGGAAATCATTAATGATTTAAGGAGAGGCTCCGCCACCGACATTAGCGCCGTCTTCCTAGACGGCGTTACGATAGCGGGCTTCAACTTCGTGGATCCGGAGGAAATTAACGTACGGACAGGGATTCCTGTGGTGGTGCTGTTTAAGACTAAGCTGAAGTTAGATAGGGTGAGGGCAGCCCTAATAAAGCACTTCACTGATTGGAGAGAAAGGTATGATGTCATAGAACGTAATTATAGGAGGGCGCAGGAAGTGGTGACGCGTAAGAAGAATTTAAGAGTTTCTCTTTACGGGTTAGGCTTAAGCGAGGTATCCAAGCTGATTTCATCGCTTCAACATGTTTCCACGATACCGGAGCCTCTCAGATTAGCGGACTTGATTGCTTCGGAATTAACTAGGAGTACGTGCCTCCTCAATATTTTGAGGTCTGACTAAATTATTATATTACAATGTTTATTCACTTGGTTTAGTTAGAGAATCCTTATCCTGAACCCTTATATTCCTTAAATTACATTTGGTTTGGTGTGTGATGTGCCTGGATCCTCGCTTCCAGAGGTGTTGCGTCAAACTTTGTTTGGTGAGGTCTTGAGCGGGTTTCCAGTATTCTGTCTTGAGAGATGGCAGAGTCTTCATGAAACTAGCGCTAGGGTGTTGCTTAGCGATAGTGGTGTTCACCCACTATCTATTGCTGAGTTATTTGATTACGGCTTAAGCCTAGACCAATTATCTAGGGTTGAGTTAGGGTATGGGTGGACTAAAGGTTCCCCGAAGCTTAGGGAGAGGATCTCGGAAATTTATGAGGGTGTTGTGAGTCCCGAAAACGTTCTCGTGACTAACGGTTCCGCCGAAGCTAACTTATTAACTGTTCTTGGTTTGGTTAGGTCAAGCGATTTGGTGTTGGTTGATGTCCCAAACTACATGCAAGTACCCGGGCTACTTAAGTGGTTAGGAGCTCGTGTGATATTCTTGAGGAGAAATCCGCCGGGCTGGGGTTTCCCGATAGATGATGCGATTTCCTTAATGAGGCAACACAAACCTAAAGCTATGTTCGTGAACGACCCTAACAACCCTACAGGCACTTATATGACGAGAAGAGAGCTGGAGGAACTTTCTTATGAAGCTGAGAAAACAGGTACGACGCTAGTTTTCGACGAGGTTTACTGGGGTTCTGAGTTGCAGGAGCCTAGGCCGAGCGTTCTCGAGATCGCTTTATCGGATCAGGTCGTGTCTGTTTCCGGCTTATCTAAGGTTTACGGGTTGCCCGGCCTACGTGTTGGGTGGGTGGCGGGTTCTGAGAAACTAATTAGCAGGTTATGGAGTTTGAAGGATTATACTACTATAGCGCCCTCAATACTTAGCGATTACATCGCTTCAGTAATGCTTGAGCGAGACAACTTTAGGAGACTTAGGGAGAGGGCTAAGAGTATCGTGAGAAGTAATTTAGAGATTCTTAAATGGGCTCACTCCGGAGCTGGAGACCTCTTCGAGGTAGTGTGGCCGAGAGCTGGAGCTTATTTTCTAGCCGAGATTCCCTGGAGTGGCGACACGTTAATGGTTGCCTACGAGCTTTTCAGGGAGTATGGTGTGTTGGTTAACCCGGGCGAATGTTTCGAGATACCTGGGTACCTCAGGGTAGGCCTAGGCCAGCAACCCACGCAGTTTAGGAATAGTCTGCAAACCCTAATTGACGGCTTAGCGAGAATACGTGAGAAAACCTCGTGATAGGTTAGGGGACGTACAGTGCTGATTTACTTGGCGACTTCCCTAATAGGTCTTGCGGCGGGAATACTGGGTTCTATGTTTGGTCTCGGAGGGGGTTTCCTGATGGTCCCCCTCTTGAATATTATGGGGGTTGACATAAGGGTTGCTGTAGGGACTTCCGCGGGCGCGATATTCTTCAACATGCTCTCCTCAACTATCGCGTACTCTAGGTATAAGTACGTGGTTTATAGAGCAGGCATTCTACTGTCGGTAAGTGCTGCGGTGACAGCATATTTCGGCGCACAACTTACTAAAGTGTTAAACCCTGATTTACTTAAGACGGTCTTCGGGGTTGTCCTGATTTTCGTTGGTTTAAGGATAATAGCTACTAGAGATGGTGGTAGGGGGTCTGGGAATGCCTCAGTGGAGTGGTGTGTGAAAAACTATGTCCTGTTAGTGTTGGGGGGTTGCTTGGCGGGTTTGGTAGCAGGGCTTCTTGGTGTGGGTGGCGGGGTAGTGAATGTGCCTCTCCTAACGTCATTAGGCTTCCTAATACATTATGCCGTAGCAACTTCTTCAATGGCTATCACAATAACTTCAGTTACATCAGCTTTAACTCACTACTCCCTGGGGAACGTAGATCTGGGGTTGCTGATTTCTTTGACGCCAACACTGATAATAGGCGCTCAGGTAGGTGCTTCAATAACTAAGAGGACTAGGTCAGTAACTTTGAGGAGAGGTTTCGCGCTGGTTTTATGGTTCATCGCCGTAAGGATGATTCTCAAGGGTCTCGGCTTCAACATACCTTAGTATCGAGGTCTTCAGTAAATGGTGACTGAGATAGCGGTAATGTCTGGCTTGATACTCCTCGCGTTACTCGTTAACTACCTGTACAACGGGAAGGCTTTCTACGAACCCCTAGTCAATACCTTAACTAACGTGGTTTACTGGGTATTAATACCTCTGACTTTTTTCAAGACCTTCGGTGAGAGGGGGTTAAACGTTTCGGATTTATGGGTTTTAGCTTCCTTCCTGACGTTCATGTTCGTGATGTTTGTTTTCGTGTATAAATTATTGCGCTGCGAGGGTGGTGGCGTGAGGGAGGCGGTATTCCTAGCTTCCGTTTTCCCTAACGCCGTATTCCTAGGATTCCCCGTAAGCATGGCTTTCTTCGGCACTTTAGACGTGGCCTCTATCTACGGGTTTTTCACCGTCACACTAAACGTTGTTATCCCGGACTTCATGCACTCAGAGAGACTTGCTGTAGGTAAGTTTCTGAAGCATCCAGTAACTATAGGGTTCCTAACCGGGCTCACCCTACATTACGGGTTTGAAGAATACGTTGCCTTAGTATCTAACACTCTTTTCTGGGTAGGTCCGCTCATGAGTTATCTATCTGCGGTAATACTAGGTTTGAGACTACCCGTGAAACTCAGCATGCTTAAGAAGTACTCGAGGGAAGCACTTCTCGTAGGGTCTTTCAGGTTTTTGGTAAGCCCGTTAATAAGCTTGCTGTTTGTTTTAATCTTCAGAATCTCATGGTTTAGAGGGCTTCAGTTAATCTTGGTTTCGTCAATGCCTCCAGCGTTAATAAACATCATAATGTCTCAAAAACACGGGTGGAGACCTGAATTAGTTTCCGCTGTAACAGCAATACTCACGTTATTTAACCTGCTTTTCTTAGCAGTTCTTGGCATAATCCTTAGTTTATGATCGCTCCCTACGTAGTGTGTTGAGGAAGTAATGCGTAAATTCTTATTAACGGGTCAACTACTTATAATTATTGGCGGGGGTGCCCGAGCCAGGTCAAAGGGGTCAGGCTTAGGCCCTGATGGCGTAGGCCTGCGTGGGTTCAAATCCCACCCCCCGCACCAAAAATCCTAATCAGGTTGAGAGGATCCTTAGACGTTTTAAGCTTAGGACTAAATATATTTTGTGGTGTTTAAAAGTGTTGGTTAAACCCTCTGTTAAGGCTGAGATAGGAGTTATTGGTGGAAGTGGGTTATACGACCCAGGAATGTTTGAGGGGGTTAAGGAGTTTAAGGTCTACACCCCTTACGGACCTCCTTCCGATAATGTCTTAGTAGGTTCTTATTCGGGTAGGGTAGTCGCGTTTATCCCTAGGCATGGAAGAGGCCATAAGATACCACCACACAAAATCAATTACCGCGCTAACATTTGGGCGCTTAAGTCTCTGGGTGTTAGGTGGGTTGTCGCTGTTTCTGCTGTGGGTTCCTTACGCGAGGACTACATTCCCGGCGACTTAGTAGTTCCTGATCAATTCATAGACATGACCAAAAAGAGGGATTACAGCTTCTTCGACGGTTCTCTGGTAGGGCATGTGAGCATGGCCGACCCGTTCTGCCCCACGCTGAGGAAACTAATCTTGGACGTAGGTGCTACACTGAACATAAAGATTCACCCCAGAGGTACTTACGTGTGTATTGAAGGACCTAGGTTCTCTACCAGGGCTGAATCTAGGGTGTGGAAGGAAGTGTTCAAAGCAGATATTGTTGGCATGACTCTAGTTCCTGAGGTTAACTTAGCGAGAGAAGCCGAAATGCACTACGCTACCATAGCCTTAGTCACAGACTACGATGTTTGGGCTGAGAAGCCCGTGACCGCTGAGGAAGTAGCTAAGGTTATGTCTGAGAACGTTGAGAAAGCTAAGAAGATTCTCGCAAACCTCATACCTAAGATACCTAAACCTGAGGAAGCGGTGGGGTGCTGGTGCGAGAAGAGCTTGAGAGACGCGCTGATCTGATAGATGTCTTATCACGTAAATTAAGTAAGGATAGAATTGATGAGTTAAGGAGTAAGTCACTCTCAATAGTTGATTTTATTAAAAACTCTAGTAAGGTAATAACTACTACCTCAGATTTTTATGAGTCGCCGGCTAGGTATGCGTCAATAATTTTTTCCTCCATAACCGATAAAGACGTGAGGTATGTGGATTCGGAGGACTTAATGTATTATATAGCGCCGTATGACGAGAGCAGGGAATCCAGCGTCATAATTTACTCGTCCAGCGAAGGACTACATAACCTCAGGTTACTTACCGATCAGTTGACGTGGACTAATCATAGGGTGCTGGTAGTCGCTCAGAGCAAGCTAGGTGAGGATCTTGAGTATAGGTTGAGCGGCAACGTTGTAGTAAACCTCGGCACTGATGAGTGGTTACTACACGCCCACGTAATCACGTCGCTTGCTGCCGTGGAATTAGCTCCTAGCGAGTCTTTACGTAAGGCTAGGATAGTGAAAGAGTTGAATTCTCTGGACGCCAAGTTATTGGAGGACTTGCTTCAAGCCTACGATAATGTGTTAAGGGAGTTAAGGAAATTCGTCGCAGAGCCCTTCATAACCACGGCTAGCCCCTCGATGTGGGGGGTTGCTGAAGAAATAGTGTATAAGCGCTCGTATAACACTTACTTAGTTCGTCCTGAAGCCGTCCCCAGACACGTCTCTAAGGTGAAGAGAGTCTTAATAATATCCACGGACGTTGAGGAGTACTCCCTTAAGTCTGTTAGGGGCTTATCAATAACTCAAGGTGTTGAAGCATTCTCCTTAAACCTCAGGACAGACCCTCTCACATCACCTATTTACGGGTTATTACTCATAGAGTTCTTATGAGGTACCTGAGTTGAGAAAGCTGTTCATTATGGGGGCTTCAGGAAAGCTAGTCAGGCACATAGCGTTCTCACTGATTCAAGACTACGAGCTCTTCCTACAGTGCAATAAGATGTGTGAGGAGCTTGAAAAATTCTTATCCTTAGCTAAGAGGGGTTCCAGCAACCTAGGTGCTTACTTGATAAGACATGATTTCATGGAAGAAGGTGTTGAGAGCTTGTTTATTAAGCTGAGGTCGCTGACGAATAGGTTAGACGCTTCCATAATTATCGAGCCGGTATTCGACCAAACAGGTTTTGATGATATGCGGGAGGAGCTGGTTAAGAGAGTGATTTACCTAAACTTAGTGGTCCCGATAACTTTAATTAGGGTTCTGTCTCCCTTCATGGTTAGCGAGCCATCGATGGTAGTAGTTTTAGTAGATTTAACACCGCTCAGAGGTTCAAGAGCTTATGAGGGATTAAATCCCTCCTTGCCCACAATAGCTTCCTCAGCAGCACTCCACGCGATGATTAAGGAATTGCCTAATTACGTACCCAGCAACGTTAAGGTGGTCGGGGTAGCTCTAGACTGGGTTAATGTGCCTTCTAAGAAATTGCCGCCAGGAGCTACTTCAGTAGCTATGAGCGTTGAAGACGTGACAAGATTTATAAGGGAATTACTAGACGGGGCCTCAAGATACTCTTCCGGAACTTTAATAGTTTTAAGTCGTCGTGCGGAGGTTGCGTAGATCAGACGCGGGTTCTCATATCACCTACTCAACCCTTGTAAGCCTCATCATCATGTAAATATACTCCATTCACAACTTAAATGTCTCGTAAGCTCTTTTAGTGTGGGAATCCCTGATCAGGCGGTGTTGACGCAGTAGTTAGGGTGGGCGTGGTTAAGTGTCTACGAGCATAGAGTTAGTGCCTGGAGTTGAGATAGCTGGCGTGTCTCCGGCACTCTACTTAAGAAAATATAGGGCGTTAGTCGTGGCTGACTCACACATAGGTTATGAGGATGAGCTGGCTTCGAAAGGTGTTTTCATACCTCGTTTTCAGTTGAGGAAGTTTATGGAACTTCTCGAGAAACTTCTTGAGGATTTCCCGACGAGTAAGTTGATAGTGGCTGGAGATCTCAAACACAGTTTTAGCGGTATAGGCGTTGTTGAGAGGAGGGAGTTAATAAGGTTTTTCTCGTTTGTGATGCCTAGGGTGGAGGAACTCATTATAGTTAGAGGGAATCACGACAATTACCTCCCGCTAATGAAGAAGAAGTTTGATTTTAGGTTTGTGGAGTACCTTGTTTTAGGAGAGTACTTGATAGTTCACGGGCATAAACCAGTTCCTGAGGATGTAGGTAGTTCGTGGGAATACCTCATTTTAGGTCACGAGCATCCCAGCATAACGTTGAGGGATAGTGTTGGCAGGTTAGGGAAGTTTCCCTGCTTCTTGGTCGGGGAGTTAAGTAACTTAAGCAAGGTCTTCATCGCGTTACCGGCTACCGGAGCTTACCAAACAGGATCTAGGATAACCTTAGATAGAGAAACCTACATATCGCCGATACTAAGAGAAAGCGCTTTAATACCCAACATAAAACCGGTGATAGTTGATGAGGAGATAGGTATTTTCGAGTTACCGCCGCTTAAAGACCTTGCCGAATACATCTACTAGACCTATAACCCTATCAGGACGTCCTTAAAACAGTAGCTATGCTTAGAGTTTATAAAGCTTAAATAGCGTTTTAATTTGGGGTGCTTAAAAGTGGAGATTAGGCCGATTATTAGAATTGAAAATATCGTAGCTACCGCGACGCTTGATCAGAACCTTGATTTAGGCGCGGTTGCTAGGACCGTCTCAAACGTTGAATACGATCCTGAGGAGTTTCCGGGACTTATTTACAGGCTTAGCAAACCTAGGCTCACCGCGCTGATATTTAACTCTGGTAAGATGGTCATTACCGGTGCTAAGAGTAAGAATCAATTGATTGACGGTTTCAAGAAGATAATTAGGGCTTTCGTCAGACACGGTATAATAATAGTTGGGAAGCCCAGGATACAGATACAAAACATAGTGGCCTCAGCTAGTTTAGGTGTTGAAGTAGACTTAGAGAAGGCTGCTTTAATGCTCCCTAACGTGATGTACGAGCCGGAACAATTCCCCGGCTTAATTCATAGGATGGAAGACCCGAAGGTAGTCCTCTTAATATTTAGTAGTGGTAAGATGGTCATAACGGGTGCTAAAGACGAGGACGAGGTTAGCGCTGCAGTAAACAAAATATTTGATAAACTTAAGGAACTTAAATGCGTCAGGAACATTCCGTCCACCCTTTAGCCCTTGCTTACAACACTCAATACGCGAGCCAAACACA
>CAYZXH010000048.1:0-8769 GCA_964482405.1 uncultured Desulfurococcaceae archaeon
CGATAAACTGTGGCGCCGGCCTTCGGGGCCGGAGGTCCCGGGTTCAAATCCCGGCCGCGGCACCAGTCCTTCCTAGAACTGAAGACTTAACGAATCGCTCGTAGGTGAAACATGCATTCGTGTTGAAATCCTAGTTCTCTAGAGTGGGGCTGTTTTGGTTTTATGATTATTTGTTTTTGTTTACTTGTTTTGGTTTAGTGTTTCAGGATCACTAGGTATGCTGATGCTGCGTGTCTGTATCCTGTATCTCTCCATCCTCAGGCACCGCACCCTAAAAGCTTTAAGTTTTTATGTAGAACCATTTTAGTGGGTGGGATGAACTCGATGAGCTTGGCGAGGGGGACCCACGCGAAGCCGTCTTTGGCGAGGGGGCACGCTGAAACCCTAGGCCACCGAGGCGGATGAGCTCCCGTAGCCGGGGACTGGCGGATGCAAGAACCGTTGAGAAGTAGGCGGTGAGGAGCCGTGAAGCAAACAAATATGAACAGCAATGAACAACCACCTACCGAGAAACGGTGTAAGTCTGTCATTTAAGACCGAAGTAGCTAATTAGGTGTGTTATGAGCTCTTACCGAGTTAGGGGAAATTGTTGTTCAGCGCGCGTTTTAAGGTCTTAAGGTTATTATGCCACCTAGTAATTATCTTTGGAGATCCGCATGGACGAGTTGATTACTAGGGTAGTTGAGGTCGTGATATTGTTGTATTTAGTCTCGACCTTGATGTTCTTGATCAGGACTGTTAGGGGACCTACTATCTTTGACAGGGTCTTAGCCGTTGACGCGCTAAGCTATGATCTAGCAGTATTCATGTCTCTTCTCGCCCTCTACTTAGGTGAGCCACTACTAGCTGTTAGTGTAGTAATACTGACCTTATGGATCTATGCGCTAGACATAATCGTCTCTAAATACATGGAGTACGAAGAGGTGAGTATATGGTAGTGGTGCTTATTCTAGGTCTAATAGGATTAACCCTACTATTAATCGGGGCATTCCTAGAGATAGTGGGAGCCATCGGCATGACTAGACTACAGGGATTCTTCAACAGAGTTCACGCCGCGACAGTCTCAGCTATCGGAGGCTCCGTAACTCCTCTAATCGGGATCTCCCTACTCTCACTAACTCTTGAGGAACTGGGAATACGAAGATTATACATCGCCGGCACCTCCTTAACGGCTGCCCTCCTAATATTAATTCTAGCACCTGCTGGAGCACATGCCCTCGCTAGAGCCGCATATAAGTCTAGGGAAGTCCTCAAGAGCTTCGTTTACGACGCTCTCGAAGAAGATGAGCGAGGTTTACGTCAATGATAATACCCTTGATCGTTGTCTTAGTCTTCTCATTCTTCTCCATCATCGCCACATACCTAGCCGTGGTCGAGAAGGATCTGTTAAACTCCGCTATCTTCATGGCGCTCCAGGGGGTTTGTTACACCCTAATATATTACGTGTTGCTAGCCCCCGACGTATCCTTGGCTTACATACCAGTATCAAGCGGTCTCCTACCTATCCTATTACTAGTTGTTTTAAGGAAGCTTGAGAGGTTTGAACCTTGAGAGGTAAGGACTTGATCATAGCCTTCTCTCTAGCGTCCTTCACTATAGCGCTTGGGCTAATACTGTATTTAGAGGGCCTCGGACCTCTACCAGCGAGAGATCTAAGATTTCTGGCTACCTCAATCCTGAAAAATATTTTCAACCCGTGGGAAGCAAACCTAACAACTTATTCCTTAAACGCTGTTTCCGCCGTGATATGGGATTATAGAGCTCTTGACACGATCCTAGAGACAGCCGTGCTCTTCGCTGCCATAACAGGTGTTACAGCTCTTTTCAGGGAATTCTTTAACGTGCCAAACACGAACCTACAGAGCCTCTCAGTAGTTGTTAGAGCGTCTACTAAGGTAGTCCTCCCACTAATAGTGTTGGTCGGGACAAGTCTAGCCATACATGGACACCTAAGCCCTGGAGGGGGATTCCAAGGAGGGGCTGTGCTAGCAGTTGCCCCAGCACTATTAATCACGGTCTTCTCGCTCAGGATCGTCTACGACCTCAAACTCAAGGCCGAGTTCCTCTTAGGAATTAGGTTCTCCGCATTACTCCTCATAATCTTACTCTCCCTAACCCCACCAATATTAGCGTCCATTAGCGGCGTTAAAGGTTATGTCCTTCAGAATATGGGGAAGGCGGATTCTCCACTCTCTATGCCTGCGTGGTTTCTCAACACTCCCCTGGCAGGCTCTATATTCTTCTTCAACGTATTAGAGACGGTGGCGGTTGTTGCTGGACTCACGCTTTGCATACTACTAGTATCCGTAGAATGGGGAAAGATAAAGAATTTCTTAACAAGGGATGAGAACCGTGAATGAGGCTGCTTCACTCATGATAACCGTGACTATAATGACCATAGTTATGAATATATCTATAGCGGTATACGGTGTTTTCACAAGACCCTCACTAACGAAGAAGATAATATCCCTGATAATGTGTACCGACTCAATAAATATCTTCGCAGTCATAATAGGGTTTAGAATATCGGTTAGGTATCCCTCACCGCCGATTCTACCTGAACCTCCCGACTTAGATGATCTACAGGTTTTCGTAAGCAGAAGTGTTGACCCGATACCACAAGCACTCTTAGTTACGGCCATAGTCATAGGATTAGCTACTAGTGTGTTTCTCATGGGACTCTCTATACTCTACTACAAGCATTTCGGTACGACAGATATGAGGGTATTTTCCGAGGAGGATGCTGATGAGACTTCTGAATAAGTTACTCCTATTCACACTTCTACTAATCTTCTATATTATGTTCAGCGGTTCATTAAGCGAGCTCACCGTAATAAGTGGTGTCGTGATCTCAGCAACTTTAGCACTAGTCTTTGACGGGATAATTATTAAGAGGGAGTTAAGACTTAAAGATTTGCATAAAATACTCTACCTACTGGAATATCTTTGTGTTTATCTATATTATGAGGCTAGGGCTCACGCTAAGATGGTTAGACTTATACTAGGTAGGAGTTCATATATCAAATCCTGCGTAATTCGACTAAACGTTAATTTAAGCTCGGAGTACGGAAGAGCGTTCTTAGCGTCATCAATAACTAATACCCCGGGAACCTTGACTCTGCATTTGGATGAGGGGAGAGGGATCATGTACGTACATTGGCTGGCGATGACCTCATTAGATCCGGAAGTTGCTAGGAGGGAAATCATGGGTAAGCTACATGATCTAACACTCAAGATATTCGGGTGATTCCAATGCACTGGGTTATCGCGGCTCTACCGATACTGTTATTGCTTCCCTCAGCCACAATACCACTACTCTACATAACCACAAAGAAAGTCTTAATCGTAGATACTGCGGCTCTCATCTCCGCGGCTTTCTCCCTAGCTATATCCTTCTACACGATCTCGCTAGTGGTTGCGGAAGGACCCATAACCTACTATTTCGGGGGTTTCCCACCACCTCTGGGAATAACGTATATTATAGACGAGGCTAGTGCTACTCTAGGAACTCTAGCAACATTCAGTTTGCTGCTCTCCATCATCTACGGGTCATGGATCTTGGACCCTAAGTGGAGATATCTTTACTATACGGCCACGTTTTTATTAATAGCTGGATGCGTTAGCTACTTATACACAGCCGACATATTTAATCTCTACGTATCAGCTGAGTTAATCTCGATATCTTCATACGTGTTAGCGTCATTCTATAGGGGTAAAGGCATAGCCATAAGAGCGGCTTCAATTTACGCTATCTCAGCGTCTCTAGTTCTATCTCTCCTTCTACTCTCTGCATTCCTTATCTACGGGTCTTACGGAACCCTGAACATGGCTGACCTGGCTCTGAAGTCGCGTGACCCTAACGCGGAAGTATTGTTTTCAGGTACTGTCTTCGGTGACATCGTTCTCGCTTCTAAGATAGTTTTAGCTCTAATCCTGTGGGTGATGCTCTTCAAATCTGCTATAATGCCCAATCATTTCTGGCTCCCGGGAGTGTATTCTGGGGCTCCCACCCCTGCAGTAGCTCTTTTCACGGCTTCAGCAGATATAATTGGGATTTATGGGATAGCTAGACTATTCCTCACAGTCTTCGGATCCGGTATAGTTTTTGAGGATTATCGAAGGATCTTAATGACTGTATTGACGTTCATAGCCGCAGGCTCCTCACTAGCATCAGCTACCCTAGTCTCGCTACAGAGGAACGTTAGAGGAATAGTTGCTTACAGCACGATATCCCAGTTCAGTCTAGCACTCATGGGTATAACAACAAACATTAATGAGGGTGCGGCGGGAGCTATATTCCACTTAGTATCCAATAGTTTGGGTGATATGCTGGTACTATACTCTGCCGGTATGGCGACGGCCTTATGTGGGAGGAGCTTAGAATGCTTAAGCACCCTCAGGAAGTATAAGGTAGCCTACATATCCTTAATACTAGGGTTCCTCAACCTCTTCGGCATCATCCCGATACTACCAGGCTTCTGGAGTAAAGCTATACTTACCCTAGCCTTCATCAAGACTGAGTTTCCTGCAGGATCTGTTATAGTCCTCGCATCATCAGGACTCTGCGCAGCCGGCTATTTCAGAGTTTTAATTAGTTCTCTTAGACCGGGCGTAACCAAAAAGAGAACTCAAGAAGAGATTAGTCTCACAATCCCTACAATTACGCTAATACTACTAATCATAACTACTCTAGCTCTAGGCGTGTCTTTACTATTTTTTGAGGATCTAAGGAACTTCCTAGTCTTTAACGTAGGTAACTCGATGGTAGACTATAAGAGGTACATAAGGATTGTTCTAGGGGTTTAGATAATGCTTTCAGGGTTTAAGGATCTCTTGTGGCTTGCGTCTGTTCTGAAGGATAACTTACTGCCATTAGTTTTTCTACTAGTAATACTCGGTAACGTTCCGGCCATACGTGGTCGAAGCCTTGGATATTCACTTAGAGTATGCGGATTTATGCTATTACTAGCTCTACTCAAGAATCTAAACATATTTAGCGCTATGTTATTATCTTCAGGAGTTATTATATCGGTTTCCCTAACTCTCTATACACCAAGGTACTCATGGATGAAGTATAGTAATCTAAGTCTAGTACCCCTAGTAGATCTCTTCGCTCTCTCTATCTTGGCGGTTTTCGCATCCTCAAGATTACTAGAAATGATGACTTTCTGGCTTGTAGCAGAACTCCTCGGCTTCTTCCTAATAGCTTATGATTACTTAGTGAGGACTGAGAAAGCTGCTCTTCTAGCCGCAGTAAAGTATCTTCTTTTCTCAATGATACCGACTGACGTAGCTCTCTTCATAATTCTAGCTCTCACAGGCTTTAACGAGGCCATACACCTACCACTAAATGAGGTAAGACCAGACTTAACATCCCCCATAATCACTTTGATGCTGCTTCTCGGCTTCTTCTCTAAAGCCGCTGTATTTCCCCTACATTTCTGGTTACCTGACGCACACTCTATAGCACCATCCCCAGCCTCAGCCCTACTCTCGGGATTAATGGTTAAGATGGGGCTTTACGCGATCTACGTGATCGAGTCTTACCCACTAGATACGTTCATTGCTTCGGTAATGATGCTCTTCTCTGGTTGTCTCACAGCTATATATGGCGGGCTTCAAGCAATAATGCAACAAGATATTAAGAGATTGCTAGCGTATAGCACCACCTCGCACACAGCGACAATCATGATTTTACTGTCTCTCTACATTATCTCAGGAGATGCTCTTTTCGTAGATGCGGCCGTGCTCTACGCCGTGACCCATGCTTTCTTCAAGTCTGCCCTATTCATGGACTCAGGCTTCATAGAGGTTCTAACTCATGAGAGGGACATACGTAGGCTGGGCTACGTGTTTAGAGTAACCACGATAGAGTCCCTAGCTGTAATGATTTCCGTACTCTCCATGCTAGGCATGCCGCCAACCATAGGCTTCCTAGCTAAGGTGATTACCTTCGTATCAATATCAAATTACCTCAAGCATTCTTGGCTTTACGTCCTACTACTCCTGATTATATCGATCGAGATCTCGCTCTCTATAGCTTATAGCGTGAGATATCTTAGGGTACACGTAGACAGTACCGCGAGACTCCCTCAAGGAAGTCTCGACCTAAGAGCACTCAGGATGACTCCCTTCATCATCGCGCTCTCAGCTGCCTCCGTAGGCTTCACGTTCATTACCGGGGTCTTTAACCAGATAACCCCTGATAAGTCTGAAATACTCTTAGAACTATCTCCGGTGCTTGTAACAGCTCTCCTAATATTCGCGTTCCTATCTTTATATGTTCACGAGGTAATTAAGAAGAGTTCTGAGGGTCAATGATGTTTAAGAAATCCTCTAGTCCTCTAGAGATAATAAGTTACCTCACTCAACTCTACCTAGTCTCAGCGTCTCTGATCACGTCACTCTCTGCTCTCATGAGTTCTAGTCACATATTATCAGAGACCGCGTTAAAGCTTATGCTAATATTGATAACTATGGTAGCCGTAAGGAACGCACTTCTAGAAATTAATCGTTGGAGATACCTACTCATAATCTTAACCCTGCCGTTACTCACTATCCTCACGTACCATATAGTGAGTTCGGGGATAGGAGTTACTGACGTAGTAACCCTCATAATCGTGTCTACACTACTAGGACTCTACCTACCTATCGAAAAGCAATCTACGAGCACCCTCCTATACAGTATGCTCACGCAGTTCTCCGCCTACTTCACGATATCCTCAGCTAAGACCTTAGCTCTTGAGTTGAAGGGAGCTTACGGAATCACTTTATCAACAATCATCTCACTCACGATGCTCGTCATAGGTCTTACGACACCTAACGTGCTAGAGAAACCTCTTAAGAATGCTTTAACCTTCCTAGAATCAAATATTATCAAATTAAGTAAGTTAAGAAGTTACTTACCTAGGCTAGACCGACTGCGTAACCCGAAGAGATATCTAGCGTTGGGAATTACCCCAAGAACTATTGATAAGCTAGCTACACTACCCGTAATAGCGATTTATGAGGCATGCTTATGGGTCATCTCCAAATCAGTCCGTCTTGAAGAGAATATAGTCAGGGTGGTTATGAAAATATTGAGAGTGATAGAGATCGCGGGGAGACGCGTAGAAATATCACTAACATACTCCCTGCTCTTGATCGGACTACTCACTACATTAGCGTTGATAGCGTACGCAATCTTTACAGCGATAACCCGTTAGCCAACACATAATGAAGTGTGTAGACTCAAGAGGAAGCGCTTGAAAATATATAAGGGATTGTATGCTTAATTTCTGTGTGGTGATGCCTATTGTGGAGTTTAGGATAGATCCTTGGTCTTCCGAAGGTTTAAGAGATTACGAGAAGTTATTCGCGTATTTTGGCGTGAGACCTTTCAAGGAAGTTATTCATCGACTTGAGTTCTTCGGTCCATTACCGCTACCTATTAGGAGGGGTGCTGTGATAGGTCATAGAGATTTTGAGAGGGTTTTACATGCCCTCGAAAATAATTCTGATTTCGCGATACTCACGGGGTTGATGCCTTCGGGGAAAATGCATTTAGGGCATAAGATGCTCATAGATCAAGTAATTTACTACCAGAGATTAGGTGCTGAGATCTTCCTAGCTATAGCTGACGTGGAAGCCTACGGGGTGAGAAAACTTAGTAGGGAGGAAGTGATTAACATAGCTCTAGATGAGTACGTAGCTAACTATCTAGCCTTAGGACTAGAAACCAGGAAACTCCATATCTACTTCCAATCTAACTACAGGAGAGAGTATTATAGACTAATCCAGTTATTCGCTAAGAAGGTAACCATGGCCGAACTAGTAGCGATATACGGGGAAGACCTAGAGCCAGCGAAGATAATGGCTGTGTTAACGCAGGCCGCTGACATACTACACCCGCAATTACCACACTTCGGAGGATTCAAAATAGTTTTAGTTCCTGTGGGTTTAGATCAAGACCCACACCTAAGACTAACTAGAGACATAGCTGACAGATTTAGTGAGGAGCTAGGGTTTACACGGCCTGCGTCAACCTACCATAAATTCTTGACAGGACTCACCGGAGGTAAGATGAGTTCATCAAAACCTGAGTCTTTCATAGCTTTAACAGACCCTGTGAACGAGTCAGTAAGTAAATTAATGAAGGCCTTCACAGGAGGTAGAGCAACGGCAGAGGAACAGAGGAGGTTAGGCGGCGAACCAGATAAGTGCCCTGTCTTCGAGCTAAATCAACTACACCTAGTCCTGGAAGATGAGGAATTGAGGAAAATCTACGAGGACTGCAGATCCGGCACGATGCTATGCGGTGAGTGCAAGCTCGCAACAGCTGAGAGACTCAGAAAATTCCTTGAGAAGCATCAAGAAAAACTAGCAAGCATGAAAGAGAAAGCAAGATCTCTGGTTGAGTTACCTGACTTCTAGTAAGGAATGAAAGCATGAAAGCTTAATTTAAGCGGAAACGAAGATACTTCTGGAAGTGCCGGGGTGCCCGAGCGGTCCAAGGGGGTGGGCTCGAGTCACGTCCGGCATTGTGTAAGAGACCCACTGCCCCCTACGGGGCACGCGGGTTCAAATCCCGCCCCCGGCGCCTCAACTTTTCGTAGTATTAGGTTTTCAGGAGCTAACGTGTGAGCGACTTGATGTAATCAGGAATGGAAACACAATTAATAATTTAACGTGAGGATCTAAGCACAACAACGCTACCGCTTCATCATGTGAGAACACTTTAAAAGAATATGTTAGGAATTTATTTAAGGTCTAGTAAGTTGAGTGAAGAAT
>CAYZXH010000049.1:0-8384 GCA_964482405.1 uncultured Desulfurococcaceae archaeon
AGGCTCCGCCCGCTTAGGGTGACCCCAACCCACAGCTCCTCTTACCCCGCATCTTAGTGTACCTCCCGGAGCGACCGCTCGGGTCTCTACCCTTAACCCTCACCGCGGTCTCCACTAAAACACGCATTAAAACAAACCCTCATAAATTTTCATAAAACCAAAAACAGCATCAAAAGGCGCCGGGGGCGGGATTTGAACCCGCGCGGGGATTCCCCCACCGGCTTAGCAGGCCGGCGCCCTACCAGGCTAGGCGACCCCGGCTCTATTATTTCTTTTTATTCGAGGGTTAAAAGTATTTCGTGTTTACTACTTCCTTATGTTTTAATGTGTTGTGTTCTGCCTTGATTTTTATTGCTTTTTGAGGGCATAGTGGTTCGCAAGCTTTGCAGTATATGCATTTTTCTGCGTCGTACGTGAGCTTGTTTCCTTCTATTTTATAGACTCTTGTTGGGCAGTATTCCACGCATTCCCCGCATAAGTTACACGTGGGTTCTATCACTATCTTTACTTTCAATCCTCACTACCTGATAGTAGCTTCTTGAGTTTTTCTGCCTCCTTTAATCTCTCTTGCAATACTTCAGCTAGTTTTTGCGGGTCTACCGCCGCTATGCCCTTATCGCTTATCACGTACGGTATCCATACAGGGTTTGTTGGCACTCCCCTCATCTTCCTGACTAAGAGTTCTTTAACGGGTACTCCGTACTCCATGAGTGAGGGGTTGATTCTAGCTTCTACGACCCCGTCAACCAAGTATTCTAGGTAGTTAACTATTTCTTGGAAGGTCTCCGTGGTTGTGTGTATCGTTGCGATGACTATATTCCCTAAACCCTTACCTACGACGGCCCTGAAACTCTTTATGAAGTCTAGGAATTGAGAGACCTCGAACTTCAGTATTAGCTCGTTTAGTGAGTCCACTAAGACCATGGTGGAACCTCTGGTAGGACTTGACGCGTCGCTCACGGCGTAAACCAACGAATTAAGATCTTTGACCTCCAACTCCCTAACGACGCCGCTGACGGCCTTCTTGAAAGGTCCTAACCTAAAGCTAAAACAATCAATTATCTTGAACCTGCCCTCACCCACGTACTTGCTAACATCCCACCCGAAGTAATTATAGAGCGCGAGCAGAGCGTCAGGAGAGTCATCAAAAGTCACGTAAACCACGGCGTTCCTAGACTCCTTCAGGAAATTCCATGATAGGTTAGCTAACATAACGGATTTGCCGACACCTCCAGGACCTAAGAGCAGTGTTAACGACCCGTAAGGTATTCCGGAAGGTAACGCAATACTCAAGGGATCTATCCCGGTTAAGAAAGTCTTACTCACTAAATACACCATTTACAATACTTGAGACAAACTATTAAAACTTAACTCACACACATACATAGGTGGAGTAATTGATTAAGGCAATTAAGCTGGAGGAGGGAAGCATACTACCTAACGCTGTGGAGGAGATAATCCTTAAGGAAGGGCTTAAGGGAGGTTTCATAATAGGGATAGGAGGGCTTAAAAAAGCTGAGATAGGTTACTTCAACCCGGTAACATCAACATACGTAACAGAATTCATAGACTCCGGCGAGGAAGGAATGATCGAGATAGTCTCACTAGTAGGTAATTACCTACTGAGGAGTGACGGCACGGTTTTCACGCATATCCACGTAACGCTGAGTCGTAGGGATATAGGCGTTAAGGGAGGGCATCTAGTCAGAGGGGTTGCGAGACCGCACGTAGAATTATTCTTGGTTGAGGTGGGTGAGGAGCTTAAGAAAGTGTTTAGGCATAGGGACGTGAGTTGAGCGTTAAAAGAGTGTGTGTCGTTGGCGGCGGGCTGGCAGGACTCACCACCGCGTACCACCTCTTGAGAAGAGGGGAAGACCTGAGGCTATCGTTGCTTGAGTCTAGTAGTAGGGTTGGAGGACTACTCAAGAGTGAGTTGATTGGTGGGTACTTATTCGATACCGGCGGCTCCCACATAATGTTCAGCAAGAACGTTGAGAAACTCAGTGAGATGCTCTCCTTTCTCGGAGGTAACTACGTGAGGCACTACAGGAATAGTAAGGTATATTATAAGGGAATCTACGTTAAGTACCCCTTCGAGAACGGCTTACACGACCTACCACCGGAGGAAAGGTTTGAGTGTGTTTGGGGTGTTGTTGAGGCTTATATCAAGAGAATCAAGAACGAGTTGAGTGAGCCGAGAAACTTTCTTGAGTGGCTACCCTACGTGTTCGGTGACGGCATAGCTAGCAAGTACCTAATACCCTATAACGAGAAGATATGGAAGACAAACCTAAGCGAGATAACTCTTGATTGGGTTGAGGGCAGGGTACCCACACCACCAATCAGAGAGATATTAATGAGTGCTGTCGGACTTAACGTCGAAGGCTACACACACCAGCTAATCTTCTATTACCCGTCCTCAGGAGGTATTGAAGCGCTCGCACGCGGATTACTTAATGAACTATTAAGTAGTAAGAGAGTCGAAATTCATACTAATCAAGTAGTTGAGAGAGTGAGGACATCGAGTGGAGGTAGTCTCATAGTAGAAACTAGAGACTCATGTTTTGAGTGTGAGGCAGTGGTTTACACAGCCTCCCTAAAAAGATCAGGCAACGTGTTCAAGGAGGTTTTAGGAGAGTTGAGTAGGGAGTTGGAGAGGCTTAGGTCCGTACCGATAGCCGTCGTAGGTTTAGGTGTGAGGGGTGAGGCAAGACCCTACCACTGGATATACCTGCCGGACAAGAAGTACCTACCACACAGGGTAGCAATACTAAGTAATTTCTCGAGAAATAACGCGCCGGAGGGCGGTGTCTCCATAATAGCTGAGATATCGTTTAGGAACGAAGATGAGTTAAGGTCAGTTCCTGACAACGAATTAGTTAGGAAGTCATACGAAGACTTACTAGAGATAGGTTTAGTGAGGAATCCCGAACTTGAGGTTAGTGAGGTGTGGCGTTGGGAAGACGCTTACATAATATACGACAAGAATAGGTCAGAGATAGTTAAGAAGGTAGGTGATGAGTTAAGGAAGCTGGGAGTCTTCATAAACGGGAGATTCGGTACTTGGGAATACTTGAATATGGACGCAGTATACATAAAATCAGAAAAAATCGCTGAAGAGGTAGTGAAGTACATTCACGTCCGTTCATGAGTTACTCCTAGCTTATCGTTATCAACTGGTAAGGATTCTCGATATATTCCCTGATCTTCTTCAGGAAGACCGCGGCTTGAGCCCCGTCAGTCACTCTATGATCAAATGTGAGGCTTAAAACGAAGTATTTCCTCGTAGTAACCCCCTTAGGAAGCTCAATAACCACTTTCTCATATATCCTCCCAACACCTAATATCGCTACATGACCAGGATAAATGACAGGTGTGAAAACATCGACGTCATACATTCCTAGATTAGAGATCGTTATGGTTGAACCAGACACTTCTTCCAGACTTAACGTGCCTTCCCGAGCTTTCTTAGCTAGGTCTTCCAGCTCTACGGATATCTGGGTTGCTGACTTGTTATCAGCGTTCTTTATGACTGGAACGATTAACCCTCCTTCAAGAGCTACGGCCACCCCCACGTTAATGTCTTTATAAATCCTTAGCTTGTTTCCTTCCAGGCTCGCGTTAAACTCCCTATGCTCTCTTAAAGCGCTAGCTAACGCTTTCACTAGGAAGGCCGTTATCGACGGTCTCTTGTCTTTAGGTAATGAGTTCCTGAGTTCCTCCAGCTTATCTACGTTAACCTCCATGGTTATGGTCGTTAAAACCATCTCCCTAGCTGATTTAAGGAGGTTCTCAGCTATCCTAAGCCTCATAGGGCTTAAAGGTCTCTCCTCAAGCACGGTGAGGCCTGCCTCAACCGCCTTAGGAGGAGCGGCCCTAGTCTTCTCTACGTAAGCCTTAACGTCTTCCTGGGATATTATTTCTTTGTCTGGGAAGTACCTCCACACATCATCTAAGCTAACCCCTAATTCTTCAGCTAGTTTTCTCGCTGCTGGAGTTGCCCTAACCTTACCTGCTGGCTTGACTTGAGTAACTTCAGGAACCTGAACTTTCTCGATTTTCTCCTCGATTATGGTCGGGGCCGGAGCCTCGGGAGCTCCTGAAAGGATCTTCCTCAACTCTTCCTCGTTCTCAGCTATCAAAGCTATCACTTCGTTGACTCTAGCCTTACTACCTTCCTCATAAAGTATCTTAGCTAGGAAGCCTGAAGCCGGGGCCTTAACATCGCCTACCAATTTCTCAGTCTCTATAGTCGCCATGACTTCATCAACCTCCACACGGTCACCCACCTTCTTCAACCACTCAACTATTCTACCCTCAACCATCGTCAGGCCTAGTTTAGGCATCTTTACCTCGATAACCACGTGAATCTACCTCCTGAAGAGTGTGAGAATAGACCCCACAATCTTTTCTTTGTTAGGCAGGATTTCCTTCTCGAGTGTTGGGCTGAAGGGTATCGGTGCGTGACCAGTATTTATTCTTACAGGCCTGGAATCTAAGTAGCCGAATGCTTCCTCCTCAACAGTTGCTATGACTTCTGATGAGATACCGCAAGGACCCCACCCCTCGTCAACGACTACCAACTTCATGGTCTTCTCAACAGATTCCCTCAATGTTTTACGATCTAGCGGGTAGAGAGTCCTTAAGTCAATTACCTCAGCATCAATACCGTACCTTTCCTTAAGTTCCTTAGCTGCCTCCAAGGACTCGTGCAACATGTAAGAATACGTCACTATAGTCACGTCATCCCCTTCCCTCTTAACACTTGCTTTACCGAGCGGTATTACATACTCTTCCTCCGGTACAGGCCCGCTCATCCTGTAGAGCTTCTTATGCTCTAAGAATATGACTGGGTTCCCGTCACGTATTGAAGCTAGGAAAAGTCCTTTAGCGTCGTATGGGGTTGCCGGAGCTACCACCTTTAAGCCAGGATGGTTAACGAACATTGACGCGTTCGTTGACGAGTGCTGTGCCGCGGCCGAAATCCCGGCACCTATCGCCGCACGCACTAGAATAGGTATCTTGAACTGACCCCCGCTCATATACCTCAACTTCGCTGCGTGATTGAATATGGCGTTCATAGCTAAGTAGAGAAAGTCAGCGAAACGATGCTCTACTACTACCCTAAGCCCGGCCATTGCAGCCCCCACAGCAATTAAGGTGAAGCCGTCTTCTGAGATGGGCGTGTCTATGACGCGCACGTCAGCACCGTACTTAGCCGCTAAACCCTTAGTAACCCCCCACACACCAGCAGCTACCACGTCCTCACCTAAGACTACCACGTCATCATAGCGTGACATCTCATAATCTAGTGCCTCCCTAACAGCCTCCACGTACGTTATCATTCTACTCCCTGGCGGAGGCTCCTTATAAGATAGCCTACTCTCACTGTAGGTATATTCCAGTACTGTATCTGGTTTGGGGTAGGGACTGTTTCGAGCAAACTCCACAGCTTCGAGGACTTCTTTCTCTATCTTAGACCTTATCTCGCTATCTCTTGCTTCGTTCAGGAACCCATTACTAATCAAGTAATTACGGAATCTCACTATTGGGTCTTTCTCCCTCAAGAACTCATCAACCTCATCCTTAGGTCTGTAATGTTGTGGATCGCCCTCAAAATGTCCCCTCACCCTGAGAGTTAGTGCTTCAAGCAACGCAGGTCCCTTACCACTCCTTATCTCTTTAACGAGCTTCTCGGCAGTCTCGTAGACTTCGAGAACGTTCGTCCCGTCTACCGTGACACCATCGATATTGTAAGCTGAGGCTCTCTTAGAAACCCTATCCACAGATAACGACTTCTTGACAGGCACGGTCGCTGCGTACATGTTATTCTCACACACGAATAATACCGGGAGCTTCCATATCGAGGCCATATTAAGTGTTTCGTGGAAGACCCCCGTATTAGACGCGCCGTCACCGAAGAAAGCAGCTACCACGTTGTCTTTACCTCTATACTTCACAGCTAGAGCAACCCCGGCAGCCAGTCCTATCCCACTACCGACTATCCCGTTAGCTCCCATGACCCCTATACTCACGTCCACAGCATGCATAGAACCTCCTCTACCCTTATTAAGTCCTGCCTCCTTACCGTAAAGCTCGGCCATCAATTTCTTTAAGTCAACCCCCTTAGCTATCAGGTGCCCGTGACCTCTATGAGTGCTAGTTATGTAGTCGTCTTTCCTTAAAGCATGGATAACCCCCGTAGCGATAGCTTCCTCACCTATGTATAAGTGGACGAAGCCAGGTATCTCACCACCGTAAAACAGCTTAGCTACTGTCTCCTCAAACCTTCTGATTCTTAGCATGGTCTCATAGAGACTTAATAACTTGTCTTGATCTAAATCTCCCATGTAACACACCGAGGAAGTATGCGATACCGCACGTAAAAGATTTAAAGTCTTAAAAGACATATATTACGGTTAATCACTATGAGGAAAATTTATGATTTAACAGCACCTATCTGCTTAGAGAACGATGAGGTCAGGATACCTAAACCTAAGTCAGCTGAAATAAGCTTAGAACTAATAGGACACGACCTACTCTTAAGTGGTACGAAACTCTTCAAATACTTAAGTAATAGTATTAAGTTTGAGGTACATTTAGGTACACACATAGACTTACCGACAACGTTCGCTTATCAGTCAATAGATCCTTTCAAAATACCTGTAGATTTCTTTATTAGAGAAGCATATATAGTTCACGTAGAGAGAGATTACTCAAAGAAATCCCTAACACTTGATGAGGTTAGGGAGAAGATAGATCCTAAGGAATTCACGGAATTGCCTAGGGAGCGGAGACCCACCTTATTATTTAAGACCGGTATGTCAAGATATTGGTGTCGTGACAACCAGAGATACATGAATTTTCCTGGTTTATCGAAGAGCTTAGTAGAATTCATAGCATATGAGCTTGAGCCACCGTTCATAGGTATTGACGCGATATCCATAGATAGAACTATAGAGCACCGCTCACTCAGTTTATACACTAACATAGACGAGGAATTCATAAACATCCTGAGAATGCAGGAGTACACCGCTCTATTAGGTCATGACATACTGTTGAGAAAGAACATCTACATACTAGAAAACCTAGACATGAGGGAAATACCCTCAGACGTGAGTAGAGGACTCTTGATAGCGCTCCCATTATTTAGGTTCACGTCACTCACGGAGAAATCAGTACTGATTACAGCACTCCCCTGTAGAGTGATCTTCGTGCCTGAACCTGAGGGTAGCGTCGGCGAAGTCGTGAGGAAGCTGAGAACTTTAGAGAAGGAACTCTCAGGAATTGTTGTGTAGGTGTTAATGATGACTAACCCGATCAGTAAGCGAAGTAGGCGCTTATTCACTCACTTTAAGGCTTTAGGTAGTCCAATAAGATTCTTAATAATCTATAAGATGCTGGACGGTAGACCCTATACGAAAAACGAAATAGTTGATTACGTGAGTGTCTTAATGGGGCTTCCTAAAACTACTGTAGACAGACATTTCAGGACGTTATTAAAGTATGGCATAATAAAAATTGCCGGTAAGTCTATTAGGGATGGCGAGAAAGGTAGGAAGCCGCTACTGTACGTGCTCGCAGTAGATTCATTAACGTTTTACGTGAATCTCTTCACATACTTACTTGAGGGAGTCACCGACAAACGCATGAAGCTAATTGAGAAAAACTTAAATGATATTAAGACACTCTTGAACGCTGTTGATGACATTAAGCTAAAGCTCTATCTAGTTGGTCACGAGGTAAGTAATGAAGTAATCTCTAACCTATCTAAAACCCTTGATTCATGTGTTCCCGTATTCTCCCTAGTTAGGGAAGCCGTAAGACCGAGAACATTCGTAGCAGACTGCGAGAACGCACTGGAATTACTTAGTAAGACCTCTGCAAATCAAATAATACTGAAGAAAATCTCTCCAGATAAGATGAGAGAGTTACTATATGTTGCCCTCATAGAGTCAAACATCCCGATCGAAAAACTAGGTTCCTTGCTGGGCATTAAGGACATGAGTAGACTAGTAGGATATGATGATTTATGGGATGTTATAGAAGTTATACATCACAATGACCCAACTACCATCTTAACGTTATTAACAGATAACGCTAAGTGCACGGACGCGGAGGCATCATACGTGATTAACTTGGCCAATAACATAATCAAATACTTTTCAAGTAGTATCACTCATCACGACTTAATCCGCTTGATCCTGACCCTCTAACACCAACAACGATTCAGGGATGAACTGCTCACGGAATAACGAAAAATTCTTGAGAGTCTTACAATAATGTCCATAACCCCGAGTCCCTCGGAGGAGGGATAGGGGTAATGGGTCGGAGACCCGGCCCGGGATTAAATCCCCCAAAGCAGGGAGATGTAATCCCAAACC
>CAYZXH010000050.1:0-7756 GCA_964482405.1 uncultured Desulfurococcaceae archaeon
AGACTAGCCACGTTCCCTGACCTCATAGTCACCCTAGATTTAAAGACTTCGTTACCGCTCCCCTCAGCCGAGATTAAAATAGGCGATGAGGTCCTCATCACGGTAATACCTAAGGAGCTCGTTCCGCTCGGTGCTGGCGTGAAAGACCCTGACATATTAAGGCAAGTTGAGAACGTAGTCGGTAAGAAGATAGGGTGATGCGATGAGAATAGGTTTGATTACTATAGGTCAGTCACCTAGGGTTGACGTAGTACCTGAGATTAAGGAAGTGTTAAGAGACGTTGAGGTAAAGATAGTTGAGTGTGGTGCTCTAGATAAGTTAAGTAGGGACGAGATCAGAACTCTTGCTCCGGGAGAGGGTGAATACGTGTTAGTCACTAGATTAAGAGACGGTACTGAGGTTAAGGTTGCGCGCGAGAAGATACTCCCGTTAATACAGGGATGTATAGATTTTCTTGAGTCGTCTGTTGACGTGTTGGGGTTGCTCTGCACGGGTGAGTTCCCCGAGCTTAAGTCAAGGAAGTTATTACTGGAGCCCTCAGACCTGCTACTCAAGGTGGTTGAGTCGTTCAGGGTGAGTAAGTTGGGCGTCGTAGTACCGGATCCCAAGCAGGTAGATTTAACTAGGAGGAAGTGGCGTGGCGTGACACCAGATTTGAAGATCGTTAGCGCGTCACCCTACACAGGAACCCTAGAAGAATTGAGGAAAGCCTCGGAAGAATTGAGTGATCGCGACCTCATAGTATTAGACTGTATAGGATTCAGCACGGAAGCTAAGAGGGTAGTGGCTGCCGCGTCCGGTAAGCCCGTTCTAATACCTAGAACGTTAATGGCTCGAGTACTCAGGGAGCTTCTGGGGGTCTAGGGGATTGACCCGGCAAGTCGTCTTAGGTGTTGAGGTCAGGGATGAGTTGTTGAGAGCGGCTGAAGTAGCGTTGACGCGGTGCCTACGCGTTAAGCCGGGTGAGTCAGTATTGGTAATCACTGACGAACCACTTAGGAACATAGGTGTTCACCTATGGGTTAAGGCGAGAGAGTTAGGTGTTGAAGCTATTTACGTTGAGATGATTGCGAGGAAGATTCACGGTGAGGAGCCTCCCAAGCCCGTCGCAGAAGCCATGAAAGCTGCTGACGTGGTTATAGCGCCCACGTCAAAATCACTAACGCATACGGTAGCTAGGAAGGAAGCCGCTGAGAGGGGTGCTAGAGTAGCTACGATGCCCGGCATAACCGAGGATATATTCTTAAGGACCATGAGCGTAGACTACGAACTAGTCCAGAAGTTGACGGAGGCGGTAGCCAAGGTTCTAGATGAGGGTCGTGAGGTCAGGGTCTTAACAAGTCTTGGGACAGACCTAACCTTCTCCATAGAGAACAGGAAAGCTAGGAGAAGTACTGGAGTGTTGGTTAATCCAGGTGATTGGGGGAACTTACCTAGTGGTGAGGCGTACATAGCTCCCGTAGAGGGTACTGCGAACGGGGTGGTGGTCGTGGACGGGTCGATGGCCGGTGTTGGGGTATTGACACAGCCCATAAAAATATTGTTTAAGGACGGTATAGCTACTCAAATCGAGGGAGGACCGGAGGCAGCGAAGCTCAACGAACTACTCTCGAAGTATGGTGTTGAGGCACGTAACTTAGGGGAATTCGGTGTTGGGACAAACCCCGGTGCTAGGGTAAGTGGTGTTGTGTTGGAGGATGAGAAGGTATTGGGAACTATTCACATAGCGCTTGGAAGCAACTTCGACTTCGGAGGGAAAATTAAAGCGCCCGTGCATCTTGACGGCATAGTGATGAAGCCTACAGTATACGTTGACGGACGCTTACTGATGAAGGAGGGTGTTCTCCTCCTAGATATCTAGCTCATTAACAAGTTGCTGGGTGCCTACGTTGGTTTTAGAAGTGATTAAGGGTAGGAGGAGTGTGAGGAGTTTTAAGCCAGACCCCATCCCCGAGGAATACTTAAGGCTTATTCTTGAGGCAGGATTGTGGGCGCCGAGCGGCAGTAACGCTCAGCCCTGGGAATTCATTTTAATTAGGGAGAAGAGCCTCATAGACAAGATAAAGTTATTCTCTCCCGGACTCTTCGGAGACCCCTACGCGCTCATAGTCCTATGTGTTAATAGGAACCGAATTAAGAGAAGGGATGAGTCAGGGAAGCAAATCGCGTTAATGGATATTGCTATGGCTGCGCAGAACATCATGCTTGAAGCGTATTATCTAGGGATTGGCTCATGCCCTATAGCTTCATTCAACAAGACCGCCGTTAAGGAACTGCTAGACATGCCCGACCACGTAGATCCTGTCTTAATAGTGAGTTTAGGATATCCTGAGGGATGGCCTGAACCACCTAAGAGGAGACCGTTCGAGGAGGTGGTGCATTACGAGAAGTACTGAGGAACTCATCAAGGACGAGCACTTCAAGCTACTGGCATTCCTAATAACGAGTGCTAGGGGGTGTGTTGAGGAACCACACCTCTACGGCTCCCTAAGGTTAGTGGACGCGGCGTCGAAGCTCATAGACATCATGAGATCGGAAGGCAAGACTTCCGAGGAGCTTGAGAAGCTTCAAGCACTCATCGAGGAAGGAAAACACCTACTAATGCATAGTGAAGAAGACTTCATAAAATTCCTAGACGAGTTAGTTAAGGAACTCGTGAGGATAGTTAAGAAGTCTTAACAAACCTCACGCAATTTTTAGCTAGACCTAATCATATCCTTCTATGCTTTAAAAAAGGCGCTAACTTAAGGAGTTTCTCGTAGAGACCCAAGTAGACGTATCCCGCTTCAGAGATTCTGTAAAGATCTCTGTGGTCTTCTCTAACCTTATAGATCAATCCGTAACTCTCTAGCTCTATTAAGAGGTCTGAGCACCTATCCAGCGGCATGTTGGCGTGTAAGCAGAGCTTCGTCTTCCCTAAAGGTCTCTTTGCCAGAGCTAGCAACATCTCGTAGGTAGTTTGGTGTGGGCACCTATACCTCCTAGCTAATCCCATCCCTCATCTCCGGAACTAGGGAATCACTCCTCGCAGATTATTCTCTCCGAGAGCTCGCTTATCTTAGTCTTTAAGTGTATGCGCGCGTCCTCATAGACCTCAGCGTCTTTAACGTATCGGAGTTCCTCAACCTCTGCTCCACGCTCAACAAGTACTGAATGTGCCTCAACATAACTTACTTCAGCTCCTCTCCTGATAACTACCCTACCACCTATGACGCGTTCTACCTCAGCATCCCTCCCAATCTCGACCTCACAACCGATGATCAGCCCTGAAACCTCTGAGTCTTTTCCGAAGACAACCTTCTTTCCGGTAAGTCTCTCCACTCTCACACTGCCATCAACCCTGGCCTCAGAAACCTCTACGTTAAGTGCTTTCATAGAGCCCGAGACCTCAAGAATCCTAACCCTAACACGCTCAGATACTTCAAAGGAACCCGAGATCCTTAGTTCAGCGACTTCGAGAGAACCTTTAACGTTGAAGGAACCTGAAGCACGAACCTCCCTACCTACCAGGTTTCCTGAAATCCTCGCTGAGCCACTCACTTCCAGAACCCCGACCTCAACATCGCCCTCAATACTTAATGACCCGGATACGTCAACACTACCAAGCTTTAAAGGCCCCTTCAGCTTAACGCTACCACTCACGCGCAATTCCTCCACAGCCACAACACAACACCGCCTCAACAATCTTCTCAGAATAAATAACATTAACTCACAAATTGTGATCAAATTAACTGATGTCAGGGCTGAAGTTACCAAACCATTAAAGTTGTTTTCGTCGGTTAACCTGTCCTTAAAGGACCCTTACGCGTTAGGAGTGTTGTTAAGTAGAGTGTTACGCTCGCTATAATCCACGTGATTATGCCGAGCACTCCTAAACCTAAGAAAATCTCTTTCTGTTCTGTAGGTAGGTTAGAGGCTAACACTGTTAAGCTCCATAAAGCGTTTACTGTGCCGTGAAGGGATGCGGCCGGCAAAACACTGTTTGCAGTGGTTGTCACTCGCAGGTGTGGGTAGGTTAAAGCGGTGGTCAATAACGTGAAGAGTGTTAGGCCCAGATACCTATTGATTTGGTAATTGTATCCTAGGAGGATCGTTGCGGGAGCATGCCACAGCCCCCATAAAACACCCACGATCACCGTGTTTCTTAAGCTAGGTTTATAGCCTAGGAGATCATAGAGGTAGCCCCTCCACCCAATTTCCTCACCGAGAGCGAAGAACGCGTTTACGGTTACTGCGGGTAGATACGCAAAAGCTACCTGAGTGTAAGCTGCCGTAGTAGCGATGCTGATTACCTGTTCCTCACTCATTGACGTGAAGATTTTTCGTAGTGAGTTAGCTATAATCTCGACGTAAGCGCCGAAATCAAATAATCTCATAGGTAGCGCGAGAGCTACGTAAAGCCCGAGAACGCCGTAAACCATTAAGGGTGTCAGGAAGTATAGGACAACAGCTCTCCTAGACAGCTTGAGAAACCTCCTGAAACTCTCGGAAACGCTTTCTCTGTAAAGCACTAAGCATATGAGGACTGATAATGCAACAGCCCACATCCTGGCGAAACCCCATAAAAATAGTGGGAGACCAAACCACAACACAGCTACATCCAACGCGAGAGCGATCACATAAGACAGAACGACGAAAGTTAAGACCTTAAGAACCACGCCCCGAACCAAAACATTATCCCCTACTCACATACTGGAGCAGAGGTATTTATCCTCTAAGGTCAAGACGCTTTCTAGACCAGAATATCATCCAGAAATTAACTGCTTAGGTAACTTAAGGGTTCACGGCTCGCGATGATAGTAAAATTAATTGCTGGGGACATTCTTCAAGACCCTCAATGTTTAAGTATTGTGAGTGCGTTAATCACGACGCTGATATCGCTTAAGATCATCGCGGCAGCCGCTAACTCGGGAGTGATGAACAAGTTTAGTGATGTGTAGAATGCCCCGGTAGCTAATGGTATGAGCGTGATGTTATATACGAAAGCCCAAGCAATATTTTGGAGTATTTTCTTCTTAACGACTCTACTAAAGTCGAGTAAGAATAGAAGTGTTCTTAAGTCATTACTTAATATCACGGCATCACCCGCTTCTTTCGATATCTCAGCACCGCCACCCATCGCTACTCCGAGGTACGCTGTACTAAGTGCTGGCGCGTCATTGATTCCGTCACCAACAAACACTACTTTACGACCTCCTGACTGCAGGTCTTTGATTAATTCTGCTTTATCGTCCGGTCTCAGTCCCCAGTAAGCGAAGTCTAGTTTAAGTAAATCCTTATAATACTTGACACTGGACTCCACGTCCCCGCTAGCGAGTCCGACACGGTAACCTCTGTCTCTCAGCTCCCTAATTACTTGCGGGACCCCCTCCTTCAGCTCATCACCAATCTCTAAAATAGCCACAATTCTTGAGTTCACCATCACTAGTATAGGGGTATTTCCCCTCAATCCTATTTCATTAACGTACTTCAAGACCTCCTTATCCACCGAAACATCAAGTCTAGACGCTAGCTCAAGGTTTCCGGCAGCGACCCTCACCCCGTTAACCAACCCGAACACCCCCTCCCCGGGCACGTGCACGTACTCGTCAGGATCGGAGCGCTTCACACCCTCCTCCTCACACTTCTCAATAACGGCGCGGGAGAGGGGGTGTTCACTACGTGACTCAACAGCACACAGTAACTCAAGTGCTCTCCGAGGATCGAGACTATCAATAGCATGTAATGCTAGCACCCTTGGCTTGCCGACTGTCAGCGTGCCTGTCTTATCGAAAACCACCGTATCTGAATTCAGCGCTTTCTCGAAGACCTCCCCAGCCCTAATCAACAAGCCTGTCCTAGAAGACCTTAGAACAGCGATTGAGACGACCAGCGGTGTCGCTATGCCTAGTGCACAAGGACATGCAACAGTTAACACTGCAGCCATGAACATTACAGCGAGCTGGACACTACCCCCCACAACCCACCAATACGTAAGCGTGGCTAAAGCAATTGCTAGAACCACCCACGTAAAGTACCCAACCACTCTATCAGCTAGTCTCGCTAATCCAGGCTTCCGATACTCAGCCTCTCTAACACTCTCAATCACGTATGCTATGAGGGTTTCATCCCCAACTCTAGTAGTTCTTACTCTCAAGTAGCCTGAGTACAGGAAACTCCCGGCTAGTACAGGATCCCTACCCTCACCTCTCTTAACTCGAGGGACCGGCTCGCCAGTGAAGCTAGACTCATCCACGTACCCGAGACCCTCTACAACCACCCCGTCAACCGGTATGATCTCGCCAGCCTTAACCTCTATAACGTCACCGGCTCTAACCTCCGTCACCAATTTCTCAACGATTGTGTCGCCGACAACTACCCTGACCTTACCTCTAAGTGACGTGATAAGACTCTCAAGTGATTTAAACGCCTTCTTACGTAACCTCTCCTCCAAGTACTTACCGAACCCAACGAAACCTATGACTCCTGCAGACGCTTCAAAGAAAGAGGATGCGTGGAAGCCACTGTGAAGATGTAGTAGACCCGCTGTTGATGCAGCCCCTGCAATGAATGTTGAGATGGAGGATACTGCTATGAGGGAATCCATGGTAGGTGCTCCAAACGAGAAGGCCTTAAATCCTCTCACGACTATGTCATAGTTGAGTGTGATAGCTACTGCAGCCGCAAGCAGGAGAACAGCACTAGACCCGTGCTCAGTGAAGTACGCACCATTGGACAGCATCGAGTACATAGATAACGCGATAACGCTTAAACCTATTAAGAAGGATGCTAACCTCCTGTATAACAGCAATCTCTCAGCTATGACGCTGGATTTCCCCGCTACCTCAGTAATTAATTCCGCGCCGAATCTTCTCAACCTACTCACAATCTCCTCTCTAGTAGTTTCGAGAGGGTTGTATAGGACTGTCATCACGCCGGACGCTGAAGACACCCTGATATCTAGAACCCCCCTCATCTTCAGAATCCTTGATTCTAGCGCGGTCCTCTCCTCCCCACTGAAATCCCTTAAATCGAAGTGAAGCTTCTCTTTATAGACATCATAACCAGCGTCTCTAATAGCTTTATACACGTCTCGCAGGGAGCACATACTTTCATCGTATTCTAACTCCGCCGCACCAGTATTCACGTCAGTGTTAAAGAAACTAACGCAACCTAATGACCTAACCCTCCTCTCGATAGCGTAGACGCAGGTAGGGCAATCAACCCCCACAATCTTTATCCTCGCTCTACTAACCAAGAAACACTACCCCGCTACTCGACGAGCACTGTTCAAAATCTACACTGAATTGATTAAGGCATGCCTTGAGGACCGTGCGTCAAGTAGTACTCAGGATTCTCCTCAAACTCGTTTAAGCAACGCTTACTACAAAAGTAGTAAATCTTCCCCTTATAGATAGTCTTATACTGAGTTTTCTCGGAATCAACTAACATGCCGCAAACAGGATCTAAGTGTCTAGCCACTCCAAACACCTCCATATTAAATTACGTTAACAGTGTTATTAAACATAATCTCCGGTATGGCGAGATCCGATACCTCACACAAGCTTAGTTATCTGCTGATAAACGGTTATTATCGTAGACTTAATCAAGTATTCGGTGTTAGGTGTGAAGGTGTACCGTGTTGATGATATTGAGATAGTTTTACTTCAGGGCGATATAACGGATGTTGAAGCGGACGCTATCGTTAACGCCGCTAATCAGTATTTAGAGCATGGGGGAGGGGTTGCTAGAGCTATCGTGAGGAGAGGTGGTGAG
>CAYZXH010000051.1:0-7638 GCA_964482405.1 uncultured Desulfurococcaceae archaeon
TCGAAATAAAATATATAAATATTAGTTTCGAAAGTAAATTATTGAAGGTGAGATCTTAGATGAGCTCCATGATTAAGGAGTTTAACAATATTGCTGAGTTTGTGAAGAGTATTGATGAGGACTTAAATGATTATAGGAAGAAGCTTGCTGAACTTCTTAGGAGGTTAGAAGAGCTAAGGGTTAAGGTAGAGCATGAGAGAAAAATTAAGGCAGCATTCACTAAGTTAGGATTAGCTGCTGAAGCACCCGAACCTAAGAACGTGGTTGACCTGAAGAACATTAAGATAGTGATGAATCCTTCAGCAGATCAAGAACTAAGCAACTTAGAGAGCGTGGTCGAGTCACTCAACAATAAGATAACTATGTTAACAGCTATAAAGAAAGACTTAGAAATTTTAGGGAGTCTTGACGTAGAGGTAAAGTTAACCGTCATATACTTAGAAGGGCTTCCGAAAACACTCATAATAAAGTACGTGTAAGCGGGATACCACAGTTTTAAAAATAAATAAGTCAATAAAACACTACTTTTATTCTGATGCTTAAATTTAGATTAGAATTAAAATAACGTTTCCTCTTTTCGTAGCCTCTGATATATTATTGCCCTGAGCTTCAGAGTCCCGTAAACAGCTAGCGCAGCTATTATTATGACCGCTATTATAGGCAAGTACCTGAAGAATAGTGTGAGTGGTTGCGGGCTCATGTACACGAGCAAGTCTGTATCCCTATCTAGAGTTATCGTTCTGGTCTCATCAAAATAGCCTGGCGCGATTACCTCAACCCTTATGTCACTATAGAAAAGCTTCGTTTCCACAAGCCCTTCCTCGTAAGTATTTAAAACTGTTATGAGGTTTCCTGTCTCTAGACTATAGAACCTGACCTCAGCGTTCTTTATAGGAGTCTCACCTTCCTGAACCCTGACTCTCAGGTTATAGTACTTCCTAGTCACCGGGATATTAAGTAGCATATCGTCAGTTAACTTAACTAAGACTGTCTGCGACGGGTTATAAACTATCTCATACCTACTCGTAGGCCTTACCTGCACTACATAAGTCCCGTAAGGCAAGACAACACTAACGTTTTGAGCTACATCACTCACTACCTTAGTGTCGTTGACGAAGACTTCGAACGTGCCTTTGAGGATGTTGACTGTAGCATCTCTAATACTTAGGTTCAGAGTATAAGTATTCCTAGAGATTCTCACGACCTTGGTTGTTGGGGAAGCGAGGGTTAAGTTGATTGCTGTCGGCCTATATATAGCTTCATAACCTTCTAAAGGTCTGACGAACACCGTGTAATCACCGTAAGGTAGCACGAAATACGCTCTAGCTACTGCAGGATCCACTGTCTGAACCTCACCACCTACCTCAACCTCTACGGGAGCAATTAACTTAGTAGTTAAGGCGTCTTCAACCCTTAGCTCAAGCAAGTATATCTTCCTGAAGAGAGTTACATCAACAGACTGATTACTTGAGACTGTGAGCGTTGTCTCGAAGGATTCGTAGACGTTCTCGTAACCTGGTGCCGGACCAACTCTCAAGACGTGTGTTCCGTATAACACCCGTACCTCAGCATACCTACTAGTAGTTGACTGTATCACGGTCTTATTATCTATTACAACGGAGTAGGGAGCCACTAAATCCCTCGACACGGAATCAGCCACACTCAAGTACAGCGTGAATTCTTTATATGTTAATGGAATCTCTAAATATACGTCTACGAATGTGTTGACCTTAATAAGCGTCTCCGCAGGATTCACGTAAGGTCTTGAGTGGGTCACCGTTATCTCGTAGGTTACGTTAGGTAGTATATTACTGAAGACTACCAAACCGTCTTTAGAAGGGGTCTTAGTCAGTGCCCCTCCAGGATACTTGAACGTTATTGAAGCCTCGGTAACGGATTCGTTACCGGGCGGAACTACCTTAATAACCGCTTTACCAGCCTTAAAACTCTCTACAGAGACTGGCTCACCCCCGATCATTAAGTTCAAGTTCTTAAGTATCGTTAACTTATCGCCGCCGCAAGCCACCCCAACACTGAAATCACTCAGTATATCTGAATCTACGTGAGGCTCCTCAGCGAAGTTGAGGACTAAGTCCTTCCTCAGTAATGGGGTTAGGTATGGGGTGAGCCTTAGTATTTGTAGACCTTCAGGAGTTTCCAAGAATATTGCTTGAGTCTCGCCGTCGGAAAATATCTTAACCTTACTTATTTTCCCTCCGGCAACGTAGGTGTTAAGTAATCTGTAAGACTTACTACCACCACTCTCGATCAGTGAGTAGACCTTCACCCTACCATCACTTAACACTAGAACCGCTAATCTACCGTCATGCAGTGTTAAAGCACTGCTTAATCTCGCTCCTACGCCAGCATACTCCGTAGTTACTGAGGTCTTATTGAGTGAGGTGTTTATTCTGATTAGCTTCAAGTCCTCGTCTTCAGGGTCGTGGTACGTGATTAAGTACTCAGTATCGTTAACTCCTTTAAGGAATGAAAGTCCTGACGCTGTAGGCAGTATCTTGAAGTTCATGAAACCTACGTTAGCGTAGGTGTCCGGCGCTCCGCTCACGTCAAGTACCTGAAGATTAGCTAGTAAGAACTCGGGCGTCTTATAATAGGCTGAGGCAGGGGTGGTTACCGGTGGCGCGTTAAGAATGAACGTAGTCACGTATACTCTGTCAACATATGATGGGAGAACAGACGTGTCGTACGTGTAGTTATAGTTCCTCCCGTATATGTCCCAGACACTCACCTGAGCTATTAAACCTCTGGGGACAGGTATTTCAGCAACTCCTTTGTTGTTAGCGTTGAGTCCGTACCTGTAAGTCAGGCCTTGCTCGGTGTCGTAAGCGATGACCTCAACTAAAGCTCCTGAAGCCGGTGTTAGGGTATCGTCAACCCGGTACGTCACGTTAAAGACTAGGGTGATGAGATCCCCTTTCTCAACCCAGGTTATCGCAAACATTGACGCGTCGTAGTAGTAGCCGAGCCCATCAAATATTGTTAAGGGGGCTATGTCCTGCGGTAGTATCCCCTCATACGATGTTGTGGCGTTACCAACCTTACTACCAATCTTCAAAACACCGTTGGATCCCTCACTAAACACGTAGATATAGCATGAGGTACAAGCTCCGGTGGTTAACGGGCCCTCACTAACTAACGCAGCCACTTTATACATTCCTGACGCGTTTTTAAGTATGGCTATCTTCTTAACGTAGAAGTCGGCTCCTAGCACGGCTTCAAGCATTTTATAGATTCTTCCACCGCTCACGCTGAATAGGAGTACCTCACCCTTGTCAGTTCCTATAGAAACTCTAGTGGTTGGCCATCCGTTAGTAGAGAAGGAGGTAACTCTGCCTACTAGAGGGTATAGCTGCAGTACCACGGCATCAGTATAGGGGTTGCTGACGTCAAGCAACGCGACGTAATCTCTGGAAGGCCCTGAAGCAACAACCATTACGACCGTCTCGTTAATCATTAAAACCTTGGTCACGCTTAAGTTACCCACGATCTTTACCGGGATGGTGTAAGCGTAAGAAGTGCTTAACTCAATGTCTTGCATCTGTGCTTGAGCCTGCGTGAGGGGCTGGACATGACCTAGCAACATGGCTAGGGATGCTGAGAGTAACGTCAAGAAAATAATCACCGACAAGTGCTTCCCGTGAATCAGCTCAGATAAGCTCATTAATTACACCCTAAGAATATACTGTCGTAAACGTATATATTTATTCTTTACAAAGTAATATACTTAGGTGAGTGATAGGATTTGTCGTCGAAGCGTAGTGTTTCATTAAGCTTCCTAAAAAGGTTAAGGGGTAAGGAGAAGGCTAGGGAGCCGGAGGTTGTTGTCGCGCCTGGAATGAGCTTTGTCGAAGCTACTAGAGTGCTCTCACACGAGTTACTAAGCGTTAAGAAGGGTTATAGGATAGTTGAGACATACCCTGTCGTAGAGCCTTTCGCGTCAATAAACATAGTGGAGGACGAGGTCACGGGTAAGCTCTTCTACGAGGTCTACGAGATATCGCTTACTAACGAGGAGAAAGAGATATACAAGCAAATCTACGAACACATGATGTGGGAGATAAAACCGATAGCTACGCTGTCCGGTGACGCGATAGAGGAGATCCGGGGTACTGCTAGGAGAATAATGAGTTTATTCCAGATAAGATTCCCTAGAACCCCGTCACTATCTTGGAGTAAGATAAACTATTATATCGAGAGGGATTTCCTAGGGTACGGGATTTTAGACCCCGTATTCAGGGATAGGTATATAGAGGACATATCATGTAACGGTCCTGGGAAACCCATATACGTGTGGCACAGGAAGTACGAGTCACTGCCTACGAACGTGGTCTTCAAGACTGAGGAGGAGCTCGACGAGTATGTTTTAAAGCTAGCTCACATGGCCGGTAAGCACATATCCGTCGCTCACCCGGTACTAGACGCTATACTACCCGGAGGTCATCGAGTAGCGGCGACTTACAGTAAGGAGGTCTCTACTTCAGGCTCCTCGTTCACTATAAGAAAGTTTAGTGAGTCTCCTATAACGATAGCTGACATGATAAACTTCGGGACGATCTCTTCCGAGCTAGCGGCTTATTTCTGGTTAGCCATGGATTACAAGATGACTACCTTAGTGCTCGGTGTTACTGGTGCTGGGAAGACTAGCACACTCAACGCGTTAGCAACCCTTCTCAGACCTACGTATAAGGTGGTGACCATAGAGGACACCCCTGAGCTCAGGCTACCTCTCGAGAACTGGGTTCAGCTAGTTTCGAGACCTTCTTACTTAGGTGGTGCCGGCGAGATTTCCTTATATCAGCTCGTAAGGGTTTCTCTCAGGTATAGACCTGACGTGATAATAGTTGGTGAGGTCAGGGGTGATGAGGCTTACGTACTCTTCCAGAGTATAGCGACGGGACACTCAGGAATAACTACCCTGCACGCCGAGAGCATAGACGCTGCGGTGAAGAGGCTTACGTCACCGCCCATGAACATACCGCCCTCATACATACCCTTAGTTAATATAGCACTCTTAATTAGGAGGGTGACCCTAGTTGATGAAAGGGGTAGGTTAAGGCCCGCTAGGAGGATAACTAACGTGTGGGAGGTCAAGGACTTCGGGGAGTACGAGGAGGTTGCTAGGTGGGATCCGGCTAAGAACAGGTTCAACGTGAGATTAGATAGTAGCTTAGTGTTAAGTAAGATCACGGACCTTACCGGGAAGACTAGAGAAGAACTTCTTGAGGAGCTGGTTAGGAGGAAGATGCTTCTAGAATGGCTAGTAGCGACTAGGAGAACCACTTATAAGGACGTCGCTACGTGGATACAGAAATACTACCTAGATCCTGTGAGAACTCTTAGAGAGGGTCCTTTATATGGTTCTACGCCTAAGTAGGAGGAAGAAGATCGAGGAGAAGAAGAAAGCGGTTGTGGATAGAGAGTTGAGAAGTATAGTGAGACCGTGGTATAGGAAACCTACCTTTAACGATCTCTTCACAGTCGCGTCACTTTCTCTTTTTGAGTCTTGGGGGGCTAGACTAGCTAGGAGTCTGGAATTAGATAAGTCTATACTTAAGGCTGGGATGAACGTACACCCAGTTATATACGCTTCGAGAACCATAATGATCACCTTAATAACCTCGGCCACGGTCTTACTCTCAGCTGCCATGGCTTTCATATTCGTCCCGATGCCGTTCATCGTCAGGGTGATGGTAGGTTTGGTTGCTCTGATAATACCTATATTAGTTTTCGCTATGATGCTCCTTCAGCCATCACTTAAAGCTTCTGATAGGAAGTCAGGTGTTGAGAACGAGCTACCTTTCTTCATGGCTTACGCTTCCACGATGGCTAAGGGGGGTGTTAGCTTAGAGAAGATAATTGAGAGGGTCTCCACCCTTAAAGTGTTTAAGGCTATGAAGGAGGAGTGTTTGAGGGTTATGACATACGTTAAGCTCTTCGGTTACGACCCTATCTCAGCTCTTGAGAGAGTCTCGATACTACACCCGAGCACTAAGTTCAGGGACTTAATGCTCGGCTACACAACCACGTTGAGGAGTGGCGGCGACGTAACGCACTACATGGAGATAAGGACGCAGGAATTATTTAACGCGAGAATGAATGAGATTAAGTCAATGACTGAGAGGCTTGCTTCCTTCCTAGAACTCTACATAGTCTTAGGGGTCATAATGTCCATAACGGTCTTCGTATTCTTCTCAGTCTCAGGAACTCTATCAGCTGTTTCAGCCGGTAGGGCGACCGGTACCTTAAGTGTTGACGTGACGATGCCGTCACTCTACAACTTCCTTGTCTTACCTATGCTTGGCTTGGTTGTCTTGATGATGATTCAGGTTTCCCAGCCTAAGACTCCTGTGAAGATTATGGAGCCCTACATAACCCTCGTCACTTTAATACCGATATCGGTGGTTTCCTTCTTCGTAACGCTATTCATAACTAGCGGTTCCGGGATTTTTAGGGGTGTTTTAGGGCTTCACGAGGTTCAGTCAACGATTATCTCAATGAGTGTGGCTCTGCTAATCTTGACGGTACCTCCGTGGCTTGTTCACAGGAGTGTTTTGAAGGGTCATAAGGGGTTGGTTAAGGCTACCGCGGATTACTTGAGGGAGATGAGTGAGATTAGGAAGACCGGCTTATCACCTGAGAAATGCATAGTGCAGTTATCTACTAAAGACTTCAGGAACCTGACCCCGATAGTTAGTAAGGCTGGTGCGGCAGTCTCCCTAGGGCTTAGCTTAGAGGAAGCTTTGAGGAGGGTTTTGAGGGGTGTTAGGGAGTGGTTCGTGATAGCTGTCTTCAGGTTCTTAACCGACTCCATAGTTGTCGGTGGCGGCACGCCGGACATAATAGACGCTCTAGCCAGGTTTACACAGTCCTTAAGCGAGCTCGAGGAAGAGCTTAGGAGGAGGCTTAAAGCATACGTAGTACTCCCGTACTTCGGCGCCGTGATGCTCGCTTCCTCCCCAATAATAATAGTCAACATGCTCATAACGGCTGCCGGAGCGCCCGCCGAGGCGATAGCACCGCTGATAGGAGTTCTAGGCGTTGGCTCAATGATAAACTCATTCATAATGGGCTTGATAGCCGGCAAGTCTAGCGAGATGTCTGTCGCCGCGGGATTCAAGCACGCAGCATTAATGACCCTAGTGACGGCCGCGACAATACTCTTCACGCTAGCTTACATAAGCGGAACCATATTCATTTAAGCACGGGGGGAACTCCTTGCGCACCAACACAGCGATATCAGACTTCATGGCAACACTAATACTAATAGCAGTGACTGCAACAGCAGTGGCGGGATTCCTAACATGGTTCCTCACAACCTACAACACGTTAAGCAAACCAGAAATACTGAGAATACTTCAAGAAACAAGAATCTACTACGACCAAGAAAAAAGTAAGTGGGTGCTGAAACTACACGTAAGAAACATCGGCGACACGACGGGGGAGATATATAAGGTGGAGATAACCGGGTGGGAAGAAGTAGAGACTAAAATAACCGTAAACCCAGGACAAGAAATAATACAGGAAATAGAGCTAAGCAAAAACTACACGATAGGAACATGGTACCTAGTAAAACTATACCTAAAATCAGGAACCACGTACCTAGCACAACAACAGCAA
>CAYZXH010000052.1:0-7546 GCA_964482405.1 uncultured Desulfurococcaceae archaeon
TGTTTGATGTATGATGTTGTTTGGTCGGTGTTAGATTGTGTCTAGGTCCAGTATTTTAGGTAGGTTGATATTGTTTTCGCGAATTTGGAGGTCCCTTCGCCTCTGGTTTGGCTGGCTGAGTGGTAGTCGGCTGCTATTAGTCCTTGCGTTAAGAGTAGGAAGCTTTTTCTCTTGTTCGGTGTTCCGTTCATCCATATACTGCTCCAGTATTCCCTTATTAAGCCTCCTCTTCGTCTCCCGCTAGGGAGTTCACACCCTACGGTTTCGCTGAGGGCTTCGGTCGCAGCTGCGTTGACGCTGATGGGTAGTGGCTCAATTATGTTACTTAACTCAGCGTAGAAGAGTTTTAGGGTTTCCTCGTTAATTAACGCGCTCCTGCCTAAGCCCCTAACCCTCCGGTTTAAGACTTCCTTTAATCTATTAGCTCTCCTCTGAAGATTCATTGGGTGATGATGAAAAAGAATTGAGAGAACGATCACGGCTCTCTCATCCTGACTAATCAAGCCGTCCGTAACGAGATGTCCTAAGTACTTATCAGCGAACCAAGCCGAGAGTATTTCATGACCCTCAAAACTAATCTCCTGAGCGCCGGCAGGAAGGAATAACTGATTAAATAATACCTTACCGAAATCATGAAGTATTATAGAATACCTAAGCATCAAATAGAAGTTCTTGCTTAGCTCACTACCAAACCTCACTAACCTACTACCCTCACTGAAGGTTTCTAAAGCACGCATAACATGCTCTCTCAGCCTCTCTTTCCTACCACCTCTAAGAAAACTATATATTACCACGCTCAAGCAAGACCCACCTCCCTATCATACGTAACTCGCACGCCAAACCTATGCCCACTCAACGACTTAATCAAGATCTCCCTCCTATCCCCAGGACACTCAACACACTTACCCTCCCTCCTCAACCTCATCAAATACTCATAGCTAACATTAACTTCCACACCATCCTCAGTAACCACAGTGATTAAATTACCGTCCCTAACGAAACTACCCTCCAACCTAATGAGGAGCTCTAAAGCCGACCTAGAAGACTCCAGTAAATTCAGGAAAACACCCTCAACATCCCTTACCAGCTCCTGATTCACTGCAGGAACCTCACTATAGACACTATCTAGAAAATCTTCGTAACCCACGTGCAGATTCAAATCACTATTACTGCTTAAGTAGTCAATAGTCCGCTTAACTAAACCCGCATCGTAGACCTTATAATAAGTATCGCGAAAGCCCTCCTCCTCAAACCACACATAAGCACTCCCGAACTTCTCTTCACGCCTTAAAAACCTACCAAATCTCTGAATGAGCGAGATGGGGGGTGCTACCTCAGTTATCAGCAGATCTGACGTAAAGTCTACGCCGGCCTCAACAGCCTGAGTACTCACAAGAACTAGCTTTTCCGCAGAGTCTTTCAAGGCTCTGAGTTCACGAAGCTTAGACTTCCTATCCTCAACAGAAAAACGCGAATGTATGAGAAGCTTCCTCCCATCAATAAGCCTGTAAAAATTAATCGCGTCCTCAACAGTATTGAAGACTACTAGAGCCTTACTAAACCTACTTCCCGACAGGATCTTCTTAATACTCTCTAACTTACCCTCACCCCCGAAACGCAGAAGCTCGACACGATACTTCTTGGAGAGACGCTCCTCATAAAAACCAGCGTCAGATTCCCTAGTAAACCTCCTCACCACCACCTTATCGCTAAGCACCCGCTCGAAGCTCCTGGGGAGAGTCGCGGTCATCAGAATGACCCTAACACCGGTATACTCGCACAAGTTAATCAAGGCTCTCAAGAAACTCAGCGACTTACTGGTGTCGTACATTAAGTGAATCTCATCTAATATCAAGTACGCCGAGGAGAACACCGAAGACCAGGAGAATAGGTAGTGGCCTAAATTCCTAAACCACTCCTCCGAAGAAAGACTCTCAAAAACTTTGTGGATGTCCTCAGGCGAGAGCCCGAGAGCCATGAGAGATAGCGTGTCCACGGTGGTTAGGGTGATTGGGTGAATTAAGTACGGCGACTCACCCACGCCCATATACCTAGTTCCTACCACGTCCCCGCCGACCCCTACGAAATCAAGGAACTCTCTGAGAATCTCCGCCTGCTCTTCTATCAAAGATCTGAGCGGGTAAGCGATTAAGGTCTTGGAAGACTCGTTAAAGCTGCTTAAGGCTACGCTCTCCGTGATGGCGGTTTTGCCGTAGCCCGTGGGAGCGCTTATGAGGTAATTTCTTGAGTCACTCGATAAATCACTAATTAATTCACTTAAGAAAGGTCTTTCCCTGAACTTCTCGTGCTCTCTTTTCCTAAGGTACTCTAATACCCTCCTATACGCCTCTTTAAGAAGCATCTCAGATATTCCCCAGCATGCGGAGCTTCCTTACTGCGAGCTATTTCGTGAGCTTCATGCACTTCCCTATACATGCTGGCCAGATGCGTCGGATTGCCGGAAACGACGTAATTGTACAAATACCTGATGGCCTTAAAAGCGTGGTAACCATCGCCGTACCTATCTATACCCCCAACAAACCTGCCCGCGTGTCTGAGCAAGACCTTAAGAACCTCGCTTAGCTCATTAACTAATCTAGCGTCTTCGTATATTTTCTGATTAACGTAGATACTTATAGGTATGTCCGCGTAGATCTTATATGTTTGGCCTTCCCTGCGCACCTCAACAAGCCTAAAGCCCACGTTCGAAACATTCTGATTCTTGAGAGCTTCCAAAACGTAAGCGTCAAGCAAGACCACTAAAGTAATCACTTCATCGTTAAACCCGCCCAACGCTTCGATCGCGTCTCTAATCGTTGAGGCCGCCCTATCCTTAATATTGAACCACATACTAGGATCTCCCCTCAATACGTCCTCCAGCAAGGTCTCTACATCAAAAAACAAGAAATAGTAGTTGACGGCATCTTTAGCTATGCTAGTCGTAATGTACGACGATGCGAGACCGTAGAAGAACACGAGCAAACCGTTCATGTCGGCGTACGTCGTTATCTCTTCATCTATTGTTTGTAGATCTATGCTGGATATCCCCTTATACCTATCAGCCTTCATTATCTGGAAAGAGTACTCCCTCCTCGCTCTGGAAGGAGTTGAACTACCAACTCTTACCTTCACCTTACTTTTTTCCTTAACCAACTCTACTTGAATTCTTAAGTCGAGTACATCGATATTGTTGAAGAGGAAGTCTATAAAATCATTGTTTAATTCCTTAAACTTCACGTATTTTATGTCATTGCCTGTGAACTGAAAGCTTACTTTGTTTCTCGCTATGATATTGGATAAATTCTCTTTTAAGCACTCCTTAGCGAGTCCTGCCGCGCAAACGCTCTTAATTCTGAGTAATCCTTCATACAGCATGGACGAGAGCAACGTTCCGTCGGGTGGTGTTCGAATCTCTAGAGACGAGCCAGCACTACTTACCAAGACCTATCACCACCTCATTACCTATTTTATAGCCTACGTAACCGGGAGGTAGCTTAATCACGAGTCGACCTCTCCTCGTTAGAGGTACTGGGATTAAGTGTCTAACTACCTTAGAACTTAAGTATAGCTTGGCGGGAGGATCTCCCGAAACTAAATTAGTTATCGGAACGAGCTCTAGCTCGACGAAGTCTCCCTCCTTAATAACTATGCTTTCTTCTAATTCTCGAGTAAGGGGTAGTGAGTAATCGGTCTCAACTAGACCTCCTGAGATTACGTTAGGAATCCCCTCAGTGACCTCAATGACTGATACCATGCTCTCCTTACTTCCAAGCCTCCTAATCCTCCATATGTCGTCCGAAGTCACGTCTACCTCATTCTTAAAGACTGCAAAGACCCTCATCTTAGGGGGTTTTTCATCGAGTGATGATGTGATCGTCTTACCTCTGGCTGGTGCGTCGAAGGACCCATAAGGGTTCTTCGCAGAGGGGTATTTCACACCTTCGGCAACCCTGACACTCACTATCTTGTTAATGTCTTGGAATTGAAGAGTAACCACGTTGAGTGGTTTATAACTCAGAGCTAGGGTTCCCTTCGCGAGCTCATTAAGCGTTGAAGTCCTGCCCTCACTAAGACCCTTCCTCCTCGCGTAGGCTTCAGCAATAGCTCCCAACACAGTCGTTGGGGGCGGGAAAGAAAAGGATGGTGAAGTCTTAGACATACCTACTACTCTTGCCTGAAAACCCCACATGAACTCTACGTCAAACACGAACCCCTTCATTTAATTCTCCCTTCAGCGTCAGCCACTGAACTTATTATCGCTTCTTCAGGAGTCCCGTAGCACTTATCCGCAACACACTTCTCTTCCGAGTATGCGTGAACCACGGTGTGGTAGCTTACCTTAGCCTTCTTAGCGTAAGCCCTCTCAAGATAGTCTTTAGTGAAGCTTGAAGGCATTGTCCACACGTCGTCTGAGACCGCTATAGCTATGGATTCCCACCTCAGATCAGACGGGTTAAACCTTGTTCTCTTAGCCCCTACCGGGAACTCTAGAAGTAATTTCTTCAAAGCTTCTAATGCTGAGAAACTTCTCTTCTTGATCTCCTCTAAATCCACTATGGGTTTTCCGTAGTTCTCCACGTGGAAGGTATACCTACCTATGAATTTAGTGTCTAGGTCGAAAGCGAAGCTGAAGAGCGCTGACGAGACCTCCACGTAATATATCATTTGACCAGCCGCACCGGTCGCGACACTCACGTATTTCGTTCCTAACGCGTACCTGCTATGTAGTTGTGGCTCTATATTAACTATACTTAAAACCTCCCTGACCGGCACCATATACCCGGTAGAGAAACTTGAAGTTCTCTTCACGTTGGGGTTCCCTGTGTAGAGGAAACCGCCCACGTCCTCAACCCCGCAACTCTTCACTATCGAGGTCTCTATTTCGTTAACTAAGGACATAGCGGTATCGAGCTTAGACTCCTTACCCCCGGAGGACTTAGGTGCTTCCTGTCCAGTTACTTCTTTGTAGATATCAGCGTTAGTGCTCTTCAGGAATATGCCTTTCTCGCAGTACTTGCATACCTTAGAACCTCTCTTCTTGAGTTCCTCAGCGAGCAGTACCTGGTACGCGTGCGCGACGCTCTCCCCCGATATCGACGGCACGAAGAAGGTGAGGTACTTGTCTTTATCTTTAACTAGTACCGGCACCTTTCTATGTTTGACGTAATTACCTACACTCTCGACCATGTTCGCTGCTTCTGCTTGAAGCCACACCCTACCTCTTACCGAGACGTACACCATGAGACTCACCTACGCTTTCCTTAATATCCTCTCCAGCAAGTATGTTTCTTTTGATATCTCTTGCACCGTGCCCACCGATATCGACAGGTCTCTGGCTATCTTCTCAGCGTTGCCTTCTATGATTTTCGAGACTTCCTGTACGTTCACGCCTTCTTTCAGCAAGCCCTCACGCTTAAGATAGTCCACTACCCTGCTAGCTAGTAGGTAAGTGTCTCTAGATTGAAGTCTGGCTGCTTCGGCCAGCGCGTACGCTGTGGTTAAGGATACCAGCTCACGTAATTGAGTTAGGTCAGCTGCTTCCCTTACGCTCAGCATGAATTTCTCTATTTCGTGAAAGTCTATGGTATTGATGAGCTCTTTCGTAGATTCTCTTTCAACGCCTTTGCTGACTAGGGAATGGTAGTCTCTCAGAGCTTCCTCTATCCTGTAGAGGACTAGATCCTTTGAGGAAGCTTGCGAGAGCTTATCTATGTATGAGGGACTCCCTAACTCCGTGAGCAGGACTGCTAAAACTTTAGCTAACTCTACTTTATCTGGCTTATACTCTTCACGACTCAAGTATTACACCCAAAATCATAGTTGTACGTTATATTTTTATACTTTACTATCAAATATCTTAGAATCAGTTAGCGTTTTCTTGAAACTTACTGAAGTTTTCTTAGGTTTTTATAAGGTTGTAGTTGCATATATTTGTAGGAACTAGTATGTCGAAGACGTTCATAGCCACTCTAGGGTTTGATCAGTCTTCCCTAATCAGGCTGATTGGTGAGAGAGGGTTGTCTTCAGGAGACGCCATATACTTAGTTACTTCCGTAGTGACGCATCCTAGAACTGAGAATGCGATAAGAAGTATCGTGGAGTTCGTCAATGCTGTAAACCCTAAGATTGATGTTAGGGTCGTGAGGCTTAAGGAGACGGATTTAGAAGATAATGTGGTGAGGCTCTCTAAGCTGATTATGAGTAGTGAGGAACCGGTTATAGACATTACCGGTGGACCTAAAGGGCTTTCTTTCTCGCTTTTCCTAGCAGCTTGTTTTGCCGGGGTTAGTAAGGTTTACATGACCACTGAGACTCTAGGAGAGAGGGTTGAGGTGCCGACGCTGGCCGTACCTACCTACACGTTAACCGCGAGACAGCGGGAGGTTTTGAGTCTATTGCCTTGCAGGGTTACTGACCTCTCTAGGAGACTTAAGATAGGTAAGTCAACCGCTAGTAGGTTGCTGAGAAGCTTGGTTAGGAAGGGTTTAGCTTATAGGGGTGATGGGAAGGTCTTCGAGCCTACGCTGACTGGGAGAATATTGCTGAAGATGTTGGTAGGCGGGGAGGGCTCTACAGGCACTTAACCAGTGATGTTTAGGGTGGTAGGGTTTTCATTAGGGGGTGCTTGCCTTCGTTAAGGATTGCTCTCCAGGTTTTGCGGGACTTGTCTTCAGTTTTATCACGCCGTAGCCGCCACTCCTGTTACCGCCCACGTTGGTCACCTCACCAAGTCTCAGTAATCCGGTCAGGGTCTTCTTAATCTCTAGGTCAGCGCTCTTCTTAATCCTAAGCTTCACCCATCCTACGAAGCCTGTCGGAGTTTCTTGAGTGATTTCCTTCACGTACGGGGTTTTTATGTCGAGCCCGCTTAAGTATACGTGACTAGCTAACTCCTCTGGTTTGGGATAGCTGACACCAGTTAATTGGTGTGCTGTTGATATTAGTGATGCTAGGAGTAGTGTAGGGTCTGGGTAAAGAATCTTATAACTCATATCACCTCTTAACGGGTTGAAGTATGTCGGTGTCACGAAATCAATATCTACTTCGTCAGTAACTTCCCCAGACTTAAGGATTTCGTTAGGGTCTGTGAAAAGAACACCCAGTCTCTCCAAACCAAACTCGTAATTCTTAACAACTAAGTTAAGAGACTGAACGTTAGAAAACAACCTAGAAAGAAGCCTCCCAGCAAGCTCCTCACTAAAAATCGTGACACTCACGAGAGCTCGAGCCCCGGGCTCGAAAACAACGTTACCATCAACAGGAAACCTCCTAAAAATCCCTTCAGGAAAAACCAAGTTAAAACCAGAAACAAACCTCAAGGGCCTCAAAGAAAAAACACTCCTGCCACCAACCCCCTCATGAAACACCCTACCCAAATCAGGGTCAAGTCGAGAAACCAAACCAATGAAACCAGACCTACACTCATGACCAACAAACCACGGCAACCCACCACCCGAAATAGCCTTAAGATCGAAATCAATGACAGTAATCACTACATCACCCATACACTAAACAATCAGAAACCTAAAAATAATTTTGTGGAGTT
>CAYZXH010000053.1:0-7046 GCA_964482405.1 uncultured Desulfurococcaceae archaeon
TAAGCAAGGAAGACATAGAGAAAGCTCCTGGAATTGGAGGAGTGTTAGCGGACTTAGGACTTATGAAGACGTTATCAGAGTACCTCAAAGAATCAAGTTCATAGAAAGCAGTAGGTCTCCCGGAATTTTATGGTTAACCCCCGTGTAGGGGTGGTAAAATATCTATTACGTCCCCGTCTCTTATCAAGGCTTTATCACCTCCCAGGAACATCACGTGCCTACCGTTAATCAGCACACTAACACCCCTCACCACAACCCCTTCCTCACCAATCATGATGTAATTGCTTAATGCAGGATACTCCCTCAGGATTTCCTTGATTAAATCAACAAGTAAGGTCTCGTTAGATTTAAGGTCAAGCTCTAATCTCTCCTTAACTACTTCCTTAAGTACCCCGTAAAAACGTATTATTATGGTCATATCATTCCCCTAAAAACATAGGACATTTTAAGATTAACTTTACGTCTGTATTAGATCCCGTAAACCAACTCTATCTAGGGTCTCCTTAAGCGGAACCCCCTCAGAATCCCATCCTCTCTTGCTGTAGTACATGTCAAGCATTTTCTCAAAGTCTTCTTTAGTTATTACCCAACCCGTATCTTCTCTGGGTTTGTGGAATCTGGGGGGCAATGAATCGTCTTTCCTCCTAACACCCTCCCTAACATTGAATAGTCTTGATAGGTTGTAGATTCTCTCACCTAATTTGAGGAAGCTCTCCTCATCATAGCTGAACCCCAGAGTATTAAGCATTCTTATGTAGATCCTGATCATCTCGTCCGGCGGTTTAACAGAGTTTCCAGGTATGTTATCACACGCTACTAGGGACCATAGAGCTGCATTCCTGTCCTGGAGATACTTCGTTAAGTTAACGAGATCTTCTAGAGTTAGCTTAGATGTTAGCTCGGCCGCAACAGTCCAGGCCCTAAGATGATCACCTCCTCTGTCAGCCGTCGCATAAGCTAATGCCATACCGACAACCCCCCTAGGATCATACGCCGGTATCTCTAATCGCTTAATATGGACTGCGTACTCCTCGGCGTTAAGTTCCTTAGACGCTCTGGCTAAACCTTCAGCAAGCAGGTTACCTATACCTCTCCTATACGCTATGTCATATACGAGTCTCATATAGCTTTCTAAATCACCCCAAGAAATCCTGTAATCTCTTAGGAGGCCTCTCTCAGTAAGCTCCATAAGGAAAGCCGCTATATTGCCAGTAGTTATGGTGTCCATTCCTAGAGCATTTAAGGTAGTATTTATCTGCGCTAACGCTTTACGGCTAACTATCATTAGGTTAGAACCGTTCATTGCGACAGTCTCATACTCTATCCTCTCAGTTAAGGAATCATTTTCTACTACAGTAGTTCCACATCTGAGAGGACATGTAGGGCATGATATTCTTTTAACGGTGACCCTACCCCACGCGTCATCAGCTAGCTCCTCCCACCTCTCATGAGATCCTGCTTGGAAGTTCTTTACTGGAAGTATTTTTGCTTCAGCAGCTACTCTGAATACTGGTAAGTTACCCCCAACGCCTATCCCAGGCACGACATCTTCCTGCAGTATCTTCAAGTACCTGCTAGTCAGGTCTTTCTGCACATCCTTATCTATACCCTTAGCTAATTCATCTAATCTTAACCAACCCTTCAACACTATAGCCTTCAAGTTCTTAGAACCCATTACAGCGCCGAGACCTCCGCGTCCCGCTACTCCTGGTCTAGTCATCGGATTCTTCCTCACGTCTATGCATACGTTAGCAAACCTAACTAGATTCTCTCCGGCAGGACCTATAGTGAGCACTGAGTAGTCCCTGAATACCTCGCCGACCTCATATGTGGTCTTACCCCTAAGCGACTCACAATCAACAAGCCTCTTCTCTTCTTTAGTTATCTTCAGACACTTCATCTTATCGCTCCTTCCTTCTAGGACTACACCCACATAACCAGCTCTCCTCAACTCTACAGAGAAAGACCCACCAGCATTACTGTCGCAATATAAGCCTGTCAAGGGAGACTTAGAGACAACGACAGTTCTAGTGAACGTAGGATAGATAAAGGCTAGAGGTCCGCCGAAAACATATAACTTATTCTCTGGCGAGAAGGGGTCAATACCTGGCTTGACCTCCTTGTACATTAAGTATGTGGCTAAGCCCTTACCACCAACAAATTTCTCAACAATAGAGTCAGGCAGTTCCTCCTCCTCAATCCTATCGTTAGATAAGTCAACACGTAATATGGCCTGACCTGGGTAAATCATAGTTACACACCAATATAGTTTCGCATTGAACAGTTAATATAACTAATGACATAAGAAACCAATTATTTAATTTAAGTTCTAGGAGACAATTAAAGAGTCTGTAGCCCTTGATTATCACTAATGATTTTGTGAGATCCTATATGAAGCCCTCATGGAGGCTTTAAACAATGTCTCAAAACATCTTGGAGTTGGTTAAAAACCGTTAGCTATTCTTTTTATTAAGGTGTTCCTTACGACCAGTCAGGAGGAGTTAGGTAATCCGCCTGACGTAGATGCTATACCAGCCAACTTGATGCGTTGGGAATACCTATTAATAGCTTACCTAGTTTTCGCCAGTTACCTGGTTTGGCACGTGTCCGAAAACCTACTCGTTTGGGAACCAGGGGAAAGCATTTGGGGCTTACCAAAACCGGTTGCCGGTGCTCTAATGATTGCTCTAACCTGGATAATCTTGAACTTCATGTTATTCGCTGTATATTACTTGGTGATCACGAAGCGTGTTAAGACTGTCGTGTGGGGGAGGAAAGAATGAACATATCTACTTGGTCTTTAATCGTGTTATCAACTTTGGTGACCTTCTTCGCTTTCACGCTAATAGCAGGCTACATAGGAGCTAAAAGAACTAAGAAAGGACTTCACGAGTTCTATGTGGCTGGCGGCACATTATCAGCCATAACAGTAATGTTTACTTACATGGCCACCTACATGGAGGCGTGGGAATTCGTGGGAATGCCTACAGTCATAGTGAGTGAAGGTTTCGAGTGGTGGGTTATAGAGATGATATTCTACCTAAGTTTCGTCGCTCTCTTCTATCTTGTCGGTCTCAGGCTCTACAAGCTAGGTAAGCTACACAAGTACATAACGCCTACCGACATAATCGTTCACAGAGTAGGGGGTTTTGAGAGATTATTAAGGATACTGATAGCTTTGATGATTCTTTACGCTACGATAATCTATATAGGCATGATATACATTCCTGCTGCAGGGGTTCTCGCGGCCGCGACAGGCGGTGAAATCCCGTATCACACATTCCTAGCACTCTACGTAATCTTCATAATCATCTACATAAGTGCTGGCGGTATGAGAGCCGTAGCTTACGCTGACGTGATGGCCGGGGTAACCTTCATAATCGCGTTCTTAGCTATGGTTTACGTAACGTTCACTTACTGGGGAGGATTAGATAAGTTAGCTTGGGCTGCTTACACCTCAGACATAGCTCCTGAAATATTCCAGAAGACTCAGCCCTTCCAGTACTTCTGGACGATGCTAATATTTTATGGAATATCATGGCTCTTCATACCACACTTGGTGGTCAGGTTCTATGCAGCGAAAGATTATAAGGGGGTTATAGTTGGTGGAATGGGCTCTAACGCAGGATTCTTCTTAGGCGCTTTCGTATCACCGCTACTACTTGGGCTCAGCCTAGCAGCTTACTACGGCTCTAATCTACCTGAAGTAGAGGTTGTAGAAGGGTATGTGCCTATGTTGTTCATGGAGCTCTTCGGCATCGGACCCTTACTAATCCTCATCCTCTTAGGTCTTATAGCAATAACTAGGTCTACGATCGACTCTATGCTACTCTTGGTTTCATCAATTATTGACGTAGACTTAATTGAGAGAGGCTTAGGTATTAAGGTGCCTGAACGTAGCAGAAGGCTGGTGAGTACGCTGGTCATAATAGGTGTTGCGCTACTCAGCGTCACTGTGGCTTTAGCTCCCGAAGCCCCGATGGTTATTATAGGGTTTGAGTTGTGCTGGCCGGCATACTCAGTCATTGCGTGGCCTACGATAATCATGTTATTCTGGCGTAGAGCAAACAAGTATGGAGGCTTCGCAAGTTACTTGGCAGGCTTCTTATCACTTCTCCTCTTCACCTACGTCATATGGCCTGAAGCACCCCACAACCCGCTCGGTGTGTGGGAAGGGACCTTACCGACCCTAATAGCTTTAGCAATGTTGATAATCGTATCGCTAATTACGCCACCCCCACCGAAAGAGTTCGTAGAGAAATTCTATGGATTAAAGAAGTAGCATTATTTACCCATTAATTTTTCTTAGTAATTTTTCATTTCATGTCCTAAGTCTTTCGTGGTTACGCAATAATATCATTCGAGGAATAAAACTAGAGACTTGTCCAATCCAGACTTATCTTAAATTTATTTTCTGTCTATAGTCTCCTATTCTTGGTGTGAATATTTGTCCGGGTTAAGAACTTTGACTGAGGTTTACAAAGAATTATATGTTAAGAAAACAATTAAGTCAAGAGAGTTATGGCTTAAACTAGCTAATCTTACACCATACGGTGTTCACAGTAATTGGAGAATTTTCGATCCCCACCCTCTAATGGTTTCTAAAGCACGTGGTTCTAGACTCTGGGATGTTGACGGGAATGAATACATAGACTTTAACATGGGTTTCGGCGCTTTAGTTGTTGGTCACGCTAACCCGGTATTACTTGAGAAAGTAAAGCAGAAGTTAGATGACGGAACTATCTATGGTCATGAAACAGAGCTCAGCTATAAGTTGAGTGAGGTTTTGACACGTAGGTACGGCTACGACATGGTTAGGTTCTCTAATACAGGTTCTGAAGCAACACTCCTAGCTATAAGACTTGCTAGGGTAGTTACCGGGAGGTCAAAGATACTGAAATTTGAGGGACATTATCATGGCACGCACGAACTATTAATGGTTGGTGTTAAACCTGACTTAAAGCACGCTGGACACCCTAAGAGACCTAGGTCCGTCCCTACAGGATACCCATACAACGTGGTTCCTAAAGAGCTGGCAGAGAATGTAATTGTCGCCCCATGGAACGATGCTGAAGCAACCGAGGAAATAATGAGGACTCACGGAAATGAGGTAGCGGCTATAATTATGGAGCCCGTAGCCATGAACATGGGTGTTGTTCCGGGGAAGAAAGACTTCGTAGCTTTCTTGAGGAAGTTAGCTGACGAGTATAACTGCCTGCTAATCTTCGATGAGGTTAAGACTTCGGGTATGTGGTATAGGGGAGCTCAAGACTATTTCGGTGTTAAGGCAGACATAATTACCGTAGCTAAAGCTCTTGGCGGCGGGTTCCCGTTCTCCGCGGTACTGACCAGGAAGGATATACTGGAGTTAGTGGGGCCGCGTAAAGTACCTCACGGCGGGACCTTCAACGCGAACCCATTATCAGTTTACGCAACTTATGTAACGGTCACGGAACTCTTAACCGAGTCTAACCTAGCCTACACGCATAGACTGAGTGAGGAGTTAGCTAAAGGCTACAGAGACTTAATACAGGATAAAGGACTTGAAGCACACGTAGTACAGGTAGCTAATAAAGGAACTATATACTTCGCTAAGGGAGAGATAAACACATGGAGAGATTTCGTGACTAAGGTTAACTGGGGTCTCTGGTACGTGTGGATGTTAGGCATGGTAGTAAACGGGATAATACCTCAACCGATGGCAGTAGACGAGCAGTGGACGATATCAATAATGCACACGAAAGAAGACCTACAGAAAGCTTTAGAAACAGCTGATAAAATCATGAACGAGATTAAAGGCAAACTAGTGGAATCAATAGCGATAGAAGAAGCGATCTAAAACTGAGTTAGTTAAGTATTTTTAACAGCTTAGTTTAAATACTGACTTGTTTTTCGATGTGAAGGATTTTATCTTAACATCAACCTAATAAACTTTTTACATATCTCTCTATCTTCATCTATTAAACTCACGTCTATGTCTAAAGCCTCATAATACTTATCCGTCACTATTTCTATCTTATGCTTACTTAAGCTAGATATCTTAACCTTCGCTGAGTGTAGGACGTCTTTTCCAGCAGATATATTGATACTTAGTTTAATGCTAAAATCGCAGTTATTTTTTACCTCAATAGGTATGTGTTCCTGGTCTACCGTGTCTAACCAAGGTATCCCTCTAATTACCTCTACACACTCACAACTCAAGATAATCTCACCACTCTAATGTGTTTAAAACTTGATCATTTATTAAGTCTTTTTATTAAGTACCTTGCATAAGTTCCGATTCTATGTGTAGTCGTGTGTCCTCTTTAATTATTCTCGCGACGACCATCGTTGACGTTCTCTCGATTGTTGGCGTGTTAATTAGTTGTTCTAAGAATTCCATGTATTTAGTTTTCGAAGGGAACTTACCGATCACAATGAAGTCTATATCGCCTAAAACGTAGTAAATTCCCTGAACATACGGATTCTTAGAAAGAAGCTTACCGATTTCGTCATGATATTTAGGACCGTACTTAGCCCTAACCTGAATAATTACAACATACTCAAAACCTAGCTTATCACTATCTAGAATAACGCCGTATTTCTTAATTATTCCTTGATTCTCTAATTGCCTTAATCTGTAGTATATAGTAGACTTAGGTATTTTCAACTTATCCGCTAAGTCCCGTATACGTAACTTAGGATTCTCCTGTAGTATTTTCAGAATAGCTAAGTCTATTTTATCGAGCTTTTTATTGTTGTACCTCATTTTAATTACCACTTAATTAACCTTTAGGAAACCTTATAAATTTTCCAATATTATCTCAGAATCAAATTATTTTTGTCCAAAGCATTCCCTACTCAGGGAATAACGGTGAATTCGGACCCGTATTTAGATTCTCGCGGGAAGTATGTAATGAGGGGTGCTGCGTTATATCATCCTATAACCATTGATAGGGGGAGAAACGCTCTACTATACGATATTAACGGTAAGGAGTACGTGGATTTCACCTGCGGTATTGGTGTGACGACGTTAGGTCACGCAAACCCAGAATTAATCGAAGCTG
>CAYZXH010000054.1:0-6893 GCA_964482405.1 uncultured Desulfurococcaceae archaeon
AGAACGTGATAAACAGATTAAAGAATACTTCGGATTCATCAAGCAGACCTCTTCCCCTCCCTGAATTGCGGGGGTACGTGGCTTCTGTATCAAGAGGTTATTTTATTTTGTTTACGAATTAATTTTGGGGCTTTCGTTGGAGTGTGAGTTTGAGAGTAGCATGAGTAATGAGTTGCTGAAATATGTGAGAGCCGTCGTCAACATAGTTAAGTTAAGTAATGAAGGTATTAAACTACTTGAGGAATTTAGGACTGCCGAGGCTATGGAGTCTTTCGCTAAGGGTATTCACGAGGATACGTTAGCGGACGAAATCAGGCGTAACCTGCTGGTTAAGTTACAGGATCTACACCCGGGCTTTATGAGGGAGAGGATATCGACACTCCTTAGGAGGCTTGACTTAATAGCTGAGCAATCTAAGGAAGTCGCTAGGAACATGACCTTATTCCCGTACCTGGAGCTACCTGGAGAGATTAAGAACGCTGTCAACGAACTTTCCGCGAAAGCTTACGAATCTGTCACAAGACTCTACGATATAACCTCACTACTAATTAATCGCGAATATGATAAGGTCTTAAACGAAGCGTATAAGGTGGAGGTAGCTGAAGAAGACGCTGATAGGATCTTAGTTAGGGGGCGTCAACTACTAGTTAGGTATGGGTCTGTGATAAGAAACCCGGCGATAATACTAATGGTTGATAAACTTATTGAAGCACTTGAGGGAATAACTGACTTCGCTGAAGACGCTAGCGATTATCTGAGAACGCTCGCGCTCTACTGTAGGAGCCTTAAATAAGTCGTGCTATGAATACGTACACGAGATACGAGATCGCCGCGCACGCAGGCGTTGTTAAAGCCCATATCGCTAACATCTTCCTCACAACGCCCATATTAACGACGCTGTAACCCTCCGCTAAGCTAGCTCCAATAATACTCCCTGCAACGGCCATGGTAGTAGCTGCAGGAACTCCCAACTCAGCTAACAGTAACACAGTCACTGATGTTGAGACATACGTCACCACAGCCGTTGAGTAGTTGAGGGTGGCTAAATCCTCAGCTAAAGTTCCTACCACCCTTTTACCCCAAGAAAACACGCCGAGGGAAATGAGCAAGCCACCGAATAAGAGCAAGATCGATAGGTAGTCCTCGTTAACAATACCTAACTCGTTAATTATGATGACGTATAAGGGTCCTGCAACTATTCCGGCGTTGCTCGCGCCGTAAGCTAATGACATCAGAGCGATTATCAAGAATGATGAAACATTCCTGAACATGATTGTCTTCTCGTATTGATTGCTTGTTTTCTCATCCACGTACGCCTTACTCAAGACTAGCAGTAAAGCACTTAAAGCAAGCGCTGTTACTAAGCTGAGCACAGTGTCCAACAACTTACTTAACATTATGTACGTCATAAATACCGATATTAGGTGTAGAGAGAGTAAGCTAGCTGGCAAGGTGGTTTCAGGGTCTTCTAAGTACCTAGCCAGGAACTTCTTTATCAAGAAAGATATGAGGCCTGACAAAGGTATCGTGAGGAATCTGAGAACATATATTAGGGCTACCTCACCCCACATGACCACGCGAGGATTTACTGAAACGCCGAAGCCTATGAGGCCGGCTAATACGGTTTCATTTACTGAGACAGGTACTTTGAGTAGTGAGGCGGTTAAGACCCAGAAACCTGCGGCGAACATAGCTACCAGCATGCCGGTAGTGAGTAAGGACGTGTGTATTGAACCTGAGTCAATGACTCTCGTGCCGAGAACCCAAGCAACGTTGGCTCCGAGCATGACGGAACCAAATACCACGAAGATTGATGTAATTAATAACGCTTTATCTAGCTTAATGATCTTAGCCCCAACCACGGCCGCAACTATGTTAGCTGCGTTATTAGAGCCAGCGCTCCAAGCGAGAAACGCCGCTACAGCTAGCGAACATGCCAGTAAGGCCGTGTTCGTCTCAAGCACCTTTAAAGTTATCTCCTACAATGATTATTTAAGTTTTTTCAAGAAATTCTCTCAAGGACCTCACGGCCATCACCCTTAAAACCAGACCTACGATATCTTTCTGGAGGTACTGTAACGTGGTCTCTACTTCACGTCTACCAGGTTTTCATAAACTGACTTTGAGTGAGAGGGTTGAGAAGCTTAAGGAGTTGGCGAACTTGAGTGACGAGGACGTGAAGCTCTTGCTTAAGGAAGGTACGTTACCTCTCGAAATAGCTGACAGGATGATAGAAAACGTTGTCGGCACCCTATCCCTACCGCTAGGGATAGCGACTAACTTCCTGATTAACGGTAAGGAATACCTGGTTCCTATGGCTATAGAGGAGCCTTCGGTAGTTGCCGCGGCTTCTAACGCTGCTAAGATGCTTAGGGAGGGTGGTGGTATAAAAGCTCAAGCTACTGAATCGCTCATGATAGCTCAGATTCAGCTAGTCGGTGTTGCAGCACCTCATGCCGCGAAATACTTGATTTACGAGCATAGGGAAGAGATAAAAGAAATAGCTAATGCTACGAACCCGCTCTTAATCAGTTTAGGAGGGGGTGTTAGGGATGTTGAGGTCTATGTAATTGAGTCTCCTGCAGGACCTATGGTCATAACGAATCTCATAGTAGACGTTAAAGACGCGATGGGAGCTAACACTGTCAATACTATGGCGGAGAAGGTCGCTCCACACATAGAGAAGTGGACCGGCGGTAAAGTCTACTTGAGGATAGTGTCTAACTTAGCTGACAGGAGGTTGGTGCGTGCTTGGGGTAAGGTGCCTAAGGACGTCCTAGGAGGGGAGGAAGTAGTTGACGGAATAGTCTATGCTTGGGCTTTCGCTTCAGCAGATCCTTACAGAGCCGCGACACACAATAAAGGAATAATGAACGGTGTGATTGCCGTAGCTCTCGCGACAGGTCAGGACACTAGGGCTCTGGAAGCCGGTGCTCACGCCTACGCCGCTAGATCAGGCAAATACACATCCTTAAGTGTTTGGGAGAAGGATGAGAACGGCGACTTAGTAGGCTTTTTAGAAATGCCTATGGCGGTAGGACTTATAGGGGGTGCTGTCAAGGTAAACCCGATAGCGCAGTTAAGCCTGAAGATCTTGGGTATTAAGACAGCTAAGGAACTAGCCGAGATCATGGGTGCTGTAGGGCTAGCTCAAAACTTAGCAGCACTGAGAGCACTAGCTACTGAAGGCATACAGAAAGGTCACATGAAACTACACGCAAGAAACATAGCTATAACCGCCGGCGCTAGGGGATCGGAGATAGACATAGTTGTTCAAGAAATGATTAAGAGAGACGCTATAAGGCTTGACGTAGCTAAAGAAATACTGGAATCGATTAGAAAGAAAAAGTAAGGATTAATCAAAACAATATTTTTATTAGGCTGAAATAACGAACTCACAAATAATTCAATGAAGCCCCATAGAAACTATTCCTCAGGACCGCACACGATATTCGGAAGTGTTAAAGTACTTATAAATTCTTAAAGCTTTATTTTATTGGCCCTCCGGGTCTCCGAGATCCGTGGGGTCTTGAAGTCCCGGTGACGGGGCTTGAGCTACTGCGGTGAGGGGGCTCGGGGAGACCGTTGAGAGGTAGGTGGTGGGGAGTCTGGAGGCAACAAACGTGAAAGGCCGTGAACCATCACCTACTGAGGAACGGTAGCTCACCAACTGAATTAAGATGAGGTAGGGTACGAGGAGTTGGTGGTGGTATCCGAGGAAGAGTCACGTAGGAGGTATGTTGAGGGAGCTATAATATCTGCGTTACGTCTCTACAGGCATTGGAGGAAGAGAGGCTTAACAAAGAATGAAGCTTTCAAACGCTCAGTTAAGCAAGCTTTAGGTATGGTGGAGGTCAGCGGTCTTTCTAGGGAGGAAGTAATTGATGTCCTAGAAGATTTTAGGAAGATTCTAGATGAAATTAAGAATGAGCTAACGAGTCAGTCACTTAGCTATAAAAACGAGAAATCGAGAGTAGATAGTGGGTGATGAGTGGGTTGGTTCTACCACCTATTAAGGGGCTGCTCCTCAGAGTTTTCTTTGAGTCGGCTGATGGGGGTTATTACTCCCCACATTTCGAGAGATGTTATGAGGTTTTGCCAGTCCCGGAACCTATGAGGGGCGACGTAGACACTTCAATACTTCAGAAATTCGCGTATTCAAGTATTGCAAGTAGGTGTGGGGATCACCCGCTGAGTAAGTACATGCCTTACGACTACGTCTTGATAGGGGGGTCAAGTCATCACGTAAGCAAGATCGTCGCTCACTGGGACCCGAGATTCGATATAGGTGTATACGCTGATTACTGGAGAACTATTGGCGGCAGAATACCCAGGGATTTTAAAGATTGTGATGACTGCTACATATTTTTTGCTGCAGGCCTCGCTAAGTACCCGCCAGGATTCTTCAACGAGAAGAAAGGTTTCACAGAGATTAGGAAAACTTTCCTCAGATCTGATAGGGGGATCTACGTCGTGGGCTACATGAAGGTAGATGAGGTCGTGGACTTAACAGAGATATCGGCGGAACTGAGCTTGAGGAAAGCCAGGTATAGCCTGAGGGAGGTGTGGGAGGAAGCTATAAAGAGGTACGGGAGTAAGATAAGAGAGATACCACACATCATAAGACCTGCAGATCTCCCCGTAATAGTGTTGAGTAACGAAGGCAACTATAGGTTATTCAAAGAACCACTACCACTAATAGAGTGGGTGGAGAACTATAAATTACTAAGCGACATCTCCTACACGTTCGGCATCAAAACACCTGAAGACCGAATCAAATACAAAGTATACACAGAAGAAGAACTAAGGGAAATCCTGAGAAGCTTAGAGAAAGAAAGACTCATCTAACAACACAATAAAGACTCACAGTACGTGAAGGATTTACAACCGAAAGCCTCGCCCTTTAGGGCGGGGAGGAGGTCAGGTCCCCAATCAACGGAGTCAACATGAATCCTGTAGGAAACACTACAACCGAATATACATCCCAGTAAAGCTCTTAGATAGAGTTAAGCAGGTTAAGTGGTTATATTCTTCTTAATTTAGCAACGAAAAGTTTCTGGCATCTTAACGTAGCATAAGCTTGGGGTGATGTTATTTGGTAAGGAGAAACTAGACTTCATGTCGATAATGTTATGATTCTGATAAAAGTTTATAACTTACGGGGGCGTAAGTTACTTACGGGGGTGTAAGTCATGCTATTTGATAGGAAGCCTAAAACTAGGAGAGAAGACTTCTATGATAGGGATAGGGAGCTTCAATTATTCTTTAAAGGTGTTGAAGCTGGTGAAGGCTTGATAATAGTTTATGGTGTTAGAAGAGTGGGGAAAACTAGTCTTGTTTACGTGGGTCTTTCAGAGCTGGGTATTCCTTTTATCCCTGTCGATGTGAGGGAGTTTCTTGATCATCCATCCTTTCTATCGCCTCAAATTCTTTTAGGAGTTGTTGGGGAGGTTTTGAAGCAGTATGAAAGTTATCAGGGCAGGGTCGAGGAGTTTCTTAGTAATGTGTTAGAGTATGTGGAATCTCTAGATTTAGGAATGTTGAAGTTGAGGATTAGGGAGGAGAGAGGTGTGCTACCTACTAAGGTATTAGAACGTGCTAATAGATGGGCTAAGAAACGAAAAACACGGGTTATCATAGTTCTTGACGAGGCGCAAGAACTTAGGGCTTATCCTCGATGGAGAGACTTGCTCGCGTGGTCAATAGACACTCTAGAAAATATAACTTTCGTGGTTACAGGTAGTGAAGTCGGTGTGCTAAGCGATTTCTTAAAGCTAAGCGACCCGAACTCACCTTTATTTGGTAGAGCAAGACTTGAGATAAAAATAGGTAAATTCTCTAGAGAACAATCTATAGACTTTCTCAAGAAAGGCTTCAATGAAGCCGGAATAGCCGTTAAAGAAGAAGAAATCGAGGATACCGTAGATAAACTCAACGGCATTGTTGGCTGGCTATCTCTATACGGATACTATAGAGTAACATACAGGTTAACCCATGTTGAAGCATTGAAACATGTAGAAGAGGATGCGGCAAAGCTATTAGCTAGCGAACTAGAGAAAATAGTTAAATCCTCACCTAAAAGATATGTAGCAATTCTACGAGCCATCTCACTAGGCTTAAAATCTTGGAGTGAAATAAAGCACTTCACAGAAGGTGTTACAGGGTATATACCAGATAACAGATTCAACTCATTACTTCAAAACTTAATCAAGTATGGCTTTATAGAAAAAACTGAAAATGGAGAGTATAAGCCAATAGAAACTCTTCTACCTAAAGCAGTGGAAATGCTACGCAAAAATACAGAATAAGTTATTCTTTGAATTATCTCGGCAAGGCACGGAATCGTCTTTTCCTGCTATTAAGATTATTAAGCTCTCTTCTTTGAGTGCCCAGTCCTTTGCAGACCCATAGACACACAAGACGAGACAGGAAGCGACTTGAGTTAGAGACAGCGAAGAGTAGAGCAATGGTTGAGGGACGCTACGCGGTGGTTCTCTAAAAATCTTCAAATCTATTCTCCTTCCATAACTCCCCAATCCTGGGAATTAGATGAGCTTCAAGTAATTCGAGTGGCTACCGTAGTACTCCCTAATGTACTCCTGTGCGATTTTATGAGCTTCCTAGTGCTAACACCCTTCTAAGTGGTTGATATGGAGACGGGGTGATTACTACTTTTGTAGGGAGGGTACATGTGTTGGGAACATTAAGGTTGTTTACGCTGTCTACGAGGAGTTCAAGAAGAGAGGGATGGGGTCTGGGCTTCATTGGGGTTTATGAGTCCCTCTGCCCTTGGCTTCATCACTCTCAGGTCTTCCTTTCATCGGGGGCCCGTATCATGAGGCTCCGCCCGCTTAGGGTGACCCCAACCCACAGCTCCTCTTACCCCGCATCTT
>CAYZXH010000055.1:0-6465 GCA_964482405.1 uncultured Desulfurococcaceae archaeon
TGCGGTATTGGTGTGACGACGTTAGGTCACGCAAACCCAGAATTAATCGAAGCTGTCGAGACTCAGTTAAGGAAGTTATGGCATGCTTGCTTCATGGTGGTGAACTACGCACCGTACGTGGAGCTTGCTGAGAAATTAGCTAAGATAGCTCCAGGAACATCTGAGAAGCAGGTTCTACTACAGAATAGTGGTTCTGAAGCTATTGAAAATGCTGTGAAGATTGTTAGGCAGGTTACCGGAAGATACTACGTGGTAGCGTACGAGAACGGTTTTCATGGGAGGGGGACCTACGGCTACGCACTAGCGGTCACAGGTAAGTATAAGCCGTATAAGGTAGGTCTTGAACCCATGATGCCTGGAGTTGAGTTCATACCCTACCCATACTGTTATAGGTGCCCCTTCAAGCATGAGTACCCACAATGCGGTCTCGCATGCCTAGACTACGTGAGGAAGTGGTTTGTGCACGCTAGAGTACCTCCTGAGAGAATCTCAGCCTTCCTCATGGAGATGGTGCAGGGCGAGGGAGGATTCGTAGTAGCCCCTACGGACTACGTCAAGGAACTTAAGAAATTCCTTGATGAGAACGGAATACTATTAATAGACGATGAAGTTCAGTCAGGCTGGGCTAGAACAGGGAGGATGTGGGCTATAGAACATTACGGTGTTGAGCCAGACATAATGGTTACAGCTAAAGCAATAGCTAACGGATTACCGCTCTCAGCAATTATAGGTAAGAAAGAAATCATGGAGAAAACCTACCCAGGAAGTTTCGGGGGGACCTACGGAGGTAACCCAGTATCGTGTGCTGCAGCCCTCAAAGTAATAGAAATAATGTTGAGAGATAAAATGCCTGAGAGAGCAACCGCTTTAGGTCAGATAATAAGGAAGAGACTAAACGAGATGTACGAAAAATATGATCTAATAGGAGATGTCAGAGGATTAGGCGTGATGCAAGCGATTGAGCTAGTTAAAGATCGTAAGACTAAAGAACCTGCAACCGATGAGGCGCTAAAAGTCATTAACAGGGCTAGGGAGAAAGGCTTACTACTCTTAAGAGCTGGTCTATACTTAAACGTGATTAGGCTACATCCACCACTGACTATTGAGGAGGAGTTACTGAATAAAGGCTTAGACATCTTAGAAGAGTCTTTGAAGGAGGTTGTGAAGGGGGCGAAGTAAAGTGTCGGTGTTGCAACCACCTAAAACACATTACGGTAAAATGAAGCTCTTCATAAACGGTAAGTGGGTGGAGTCAGCCACAGATAGGTACATACCTGTCTATGATCCGGGGAAGGGTGAAGTAATAGCTGAGATGCCTCTAGCCACTAAAGAGGAAGTTGATGAAGCTGTTGAGGCCGCGCACGAGGCGTTCAAATCCTGGAGCACTATGCCAGTACCGGATAGACTACAGTATATCTTCAAGATGAAATACTTGCTCGAGGAAAACAAAGAATTACTAGCTCGAGTAAATACGCAAAACCACGGCAAGGTAATTAGAGAATCCAGGGGTGATTTGAGGAGGTCTATAGAGAATGTTGAGGCAGCTATATCAGTAGCTTACGCCCTAGCTAAGGGGGAGTACCAGCAAGAGATCGCTAAGAGTGTTGATGAAATCTTGATTAGGGAACCCCTCGGTGTCTTCGCTGTAGTAGGTCCTTACAACTTCCCCATAATGATACCGTTCTGGTTCATACCGTACGCGCTAGTATTAGGTGATACGCTAGTCGTTAAGGTTAGTGGCACAACACCTCTGCCGATGATGGTGACTCTAGAAGTCCTGGCTGAGTCGCTACCGCCAGGAGTTCTCAACCTAGTCTACACAGATCACGAGCTCGGTGAGTACCTAGTAACACATCCGTTGATTGAGGGTACCGCTTTCGTAGGTACTAGCACCGCAGCTCTAAGACTCTACGAGCTATCAGCTAAGCACGGCAAGAGATTCCTAGGTGGTGGTAGCGCCTCAAACTACGCGGTCGTAATGCCTGACGCGGACTTGGAGAGAACGGTCCACAACCTCAGAGACTCTAAATTCGGTAATACAGGGCAGAGATGCTTGGCGATTCAGAACATCGTTATCGTAGGTGATGACGACTTCTACAACAAATTCAAGAACGCGTTTGTGGAGCTAGCTAAGAAGATTAGGATAGGTTACGGACTGGACGAGAGATCTGAGATGGGTCCTATGGCGAGTAGGAAGTATAGAGAGAACGTGATTAAGTGGGTTGAGGTAGGGTTAAGTGAGGGTGCTAAGATAGTCCTAGATGGTAGGGACTATAAGAATCCGGAATATCCTAATGGATTCTATATAGGGCCCACAATACTTGAGGGCGTAACCCCCGACATGAAGGTCGCTCGCGAAGAAATATTCGGTCCCGTAGCCAACCTACTGAGAGCGGAGAGCCTGGATGAGGCGATTGAGTGGATAAATAAGAATAAGTATCATCACTCATCATCCATATTCACTAGGAACGGTAAGTGGGCTAGAGAATTCATGCATAAAGTCTACGTAGGTAACGTAGGAGTTAATATAGGGATCGCCGCACCGGTAGGCTGGTTCCCATTCGGTGGGAAGAGATTAGCAGGTCTAGGTAGCCACCACCCGCAAATAGATGTAGTGGACTTCTTCACGGATAGGAAAATAGCTATAGTGAGATGGTGGTAGACCTAACTTTTTCGGTCACTGTTCAGAAACCCACTTAACCTTGCTTTTTAAGTTAAAGTATTTGTTATTCGTTGGTGATTTTAATGTTTAAAGATTGTCGAGCCTGATGAAGCGCTACAACACATAAAAGACGGTTCAGTTATTGCTGTATCAGGTTTTAACATGATTGCTACTCCAGCATACTTAATAAGTAAGCTCTACGATAGATGCTTAGTCAGCGGTCACCCGAAAAACTTATTCATCATTGCTGAGACATGTCCTGGAACCACGTTAAAGATAATTAAAGACGGTAAGATAAGCAAGTTTGTTAAAAGGGTTTACAAAATAGTTTATAGTGGCAGTCATGGTGTCAAAAAAGGTCAGAAGGTTCTTTTCGTGACTGAGAGAGCTGTATTCAAGTTAGGAGATAAGGGTATAGAGTTAATCGAGGTAGCTCCTGAAGTAGATATAGAGAAGGACATACTTGCTAAAATGGAGTTTAAACCTAGGATACTTAATAACGTGGAGTACATGAATAAAGAGTTGTTTAACGATAAACCAATGAATCTGAGAAGCTTAATAAATGACGCTTTAAGGAAGTAAATCTAAGCATCTATAACAGATTTATTTATAAGCTTCCTTACAAAATAATATATAGGTGATTAATCTTGGTATACCTTAACGAGAAAGCTCCCGATTTTAGGTTACTAGACACTGACTTAAAGTTAAGGAGCTTATCAGAATTTGTGGCTAAGGGAAGGTATGTCGTACTCGTGTTCTTTCCAGGAGCTTTCACAGCTGTTTGCACCAAGGAACTCTGCTCTTTCAGGGATCGTATGAGTATGCTCAACAAGCTTGACGCTGAAGTTGTAGCTATAAGCGTTGACAGCCCGTTTACCTTGAGGGTTTTCAAAGAATTAAATAAACTTAACTTCACGTTATTAAGTGATTATAATAGGGAAGTCATAGAACTATATGATGTGGTCCTTCCACAACTAGGTAGCTTACCACTCAAAAAACTAGCCAAGAGAGCGGTCATCATAGTAGATCCCGAGAACATCGTTAGATACAGGTGGGTTTCGGAAGACCCTGGAGTGGAACCAAACTACAGCGAGATTGAAGATATTTTAAGAGAGCTACGTGAGGGAATCACTGCCTAACCTCTCAGTCATTCCCGTACTAACGTTTTCCATGAATTAAGGAAGAGGGTCTCCAATTATAGGATGGTTTGATTCCCAGCATCGTGAGTAGCTCGCAAGCCATACAATAGTTCCTCTTATAAGCCGTTGGCTCACCACATATGGCACACCTCGGTAGTTCAGGGTAGTTCACGTAATGACTTACGTACTTAGTTAACACCGTGTCCACCCTATTTATTAGATCAAGCAACACACCTGGTTTTTCTCTCTCAAGCTTATAGAGGTATTCCCTAATTCTAGCCCTGAGTGAGGGGAAGTACCTGAGGTAAGGACAATCCGATGTCTGGAACTCGTAACCTATTAAGTGCGCATAAATAGCTACTTCTTCCTCATATATTTTCCTTAGGGGCTTCACTTTACGTACGAAGAGTTTGCTAAGTATGGGTCCGTTCGGTAAGGTCTGAACGAGCCTGAAAAGATCTCCTCTAAGGATGTTCATAATAATTGTCTGCACTTCATCGTCTAGGTTGTGAGCTGTCAAGACTTTAGTATATCCTAACTCCCTAGCTACCTCATTAATTGCTTTCCTTCTTAAAATACCGCAGAAAGTACAGGGACTTACCTTAACGTTTTTACTGAATCCTAGGCTAACTAACTCGGTCAGACTATAACCAACGTAATCTCTTAAACTCAATACCGCGACATCAATTCCGTTCATGCTAGCTAACTTCCTAACCTTCTCGATATCCTCCAACCTATTATAACCTTCTATTCCCTCAACAATAGTTACCACGCCTATCTTAGACGGGTCATGTAGTTTGAGGGTTACATCCAGGAGTACGTAACTATCTTTACCCCCTGACGCAGCAATCATTAAGCGATCATTATCTGAGAACATGTTGAAAATCATAACTTCTTTCTTAACCCTAGATACTATATCGTTTATAAAGCATTCCCTACACAAAGCTCTTCCAGTATGCCTCTGCATTACCGTAGCGTCGCGCTGACCACACACAGCACACTTCATCGCGGTGTACCGACCTCAGGTAGTGTTGCGAGTTATTAAATTATTCCACAGTAATTCGTTCAGGTTATGCAGGACTGGAACACCCAGTTTTGAGCATAGGGTTATGTCCTTGCCCTCCCTAAGCCCTACGTACAGAGCTGCTCGTAACCCGACACTTAAAGGACCTAGCACGTCATTGACGCATGAATCACCAACGTGAAGTATTTCTTGAGGTCTTAAACCCAGCTTCCTCACCAAGTACCTGTAAATTCTGGGGTTCGGCTTATTAAGACCTAAGCTGGAGGAAGACACTATTAAGTCAAAATAATCAGCAATCCCAAGATTCTTAAGCATCGCCATAACACCCCTCTCAGAGAATGAAGTATTGCTAACTATGGCCGTCTTCAAACCCAATTCTTTAATTTTAGGTAATACCTCATAAACCTCGTTATTGACTTTAGGTACGAAATTTTTAGTGGACTCAACGTAGTTATTCGTTAACTCCCTGAGTTTCTCACGACTTAACTTAATCCCTAAAGCTAGGGAAACCAACTTAATCAGTGATTCAGCACTAAGATACTCCCTAGCGAATTTTAAGGATTCATAAACGCCCAACACGTCTTCTAATGTCACGCCCCCGAACTCGCTGAGAACTTCATGTATAGCTCTAACACGCATTAAAGTATATTCCCTCACATCCGCCTCGTCCTCGTAAATCAGAGTAAACCACAAATCAAAAGAAACCGCTCTCATACATCCCCACCAACGCGTCTTAACGCTTAAACTCATACTATATAGCGTGTTTTCGGTAATAACTTAATTTAAATAGGGTTTATGCTGATTTATTAGTGAATTAATTAGAAGGATTTGGGAGTGCTGAGAGGAGTTGAGGATACCGCTAGACACGCTGTGTGTGAAAACCGGGGTGCTGTGCCCTAGGTGTCAATCCATAGTTAGGAGCGGCTCTGTGAAAGAGTATGAGGTAGACGTGATGAGGGAATTGCTTGATTTGGAGGAGCTCCCTGACTTTAAGTTTCTGAAAGATATGGAGTACGTGCGTAGTGTAGTGAGTGAGGGAGCTTTAGTAATCATATTGCAGGACGTGAGAGACAACACTCCAGACCCCAGATCATTGAATAAACTCAGCTGGGTATTAGGTGAGAGATTGAAGACCAAGACGAGAATAATAACCAACACTAAAGACTTGAAGGAGGTCGTGAAGCAACTAGTATTCCCAGCTCGAATAACCAGCGTAAACACCATATGGTTACCTGATGGCACGGTCGAGTACGTGGTTAGGATACCTAAATTCGAGATGAGAAACTTACCGTTCAAGAGAAGGGAAGTAATAGAGGATATCCTAACCCAGATCACGGGCAATGTCGTAAGAATAAGAGCCGAGTAACGAAACCCCTTCTTCAGACCCCTCCAAATCATTAAAACGTGAGACCTTTAGTAATAAACGCTTTTAAGTCCCACTTAAGGTTTTATTACGGTGTCAAGATGCCGGTAACTGATCCTGAAGCAATGAAAATAGTTGAGGCGAGAGTACTCAATAAGCTCGTCTGCAGGAGATGCGGCGCGTTAAACCCTCCGGGAGCCACGAAGTGCAGAAGATGTAGGAGCAAGTCTTTAAGACCGAAGAAGAAGAAAATAGGTGTTAGGAAGTAACGTTTTAC
>CAYZXH010000056.1:0-5617 GCA_964482405.1 uncultured Desulfurococcaceae archaeon
GAGAAACACCACATACTAGTTGAGGGTGCCGCGGCACTCTCTGTTGCTGCCTACATGAAGAAAACGGCCTTCTTCGAGGGGAGAAAGACGGTCTTGCTGATTACTGGTTGTAGGATAGACTTGAAAACACTTAAGAAAATCCTTGAGGCTTAACGACCTAGTAATTTATTTCAATGACTATTTTCTTCTTATGAGGGTCAACCCCCTTCAAGGACGACGTAAATCCTTCTATTATGTATTTCAGCACGTTCTTAACGAACGGGTTCATATGTATCGGCTTGTCGTTTATTCTTAAGTTCACGTCAGATTTCACGGGGCACCAGAGTGTCTTGCCGGTAGCGCATGCCTTAACGAACGCTCTGCAAGATTCATAACCGCAGTACCCGCAGTTCGTTTTAGGTGTTTGATTCTCGAGGAAATCCAGTAACCTAGTTTCTATGAAGTCTGTTAGTGGATCTACTTCAGCCTTCCTGAACACTCTAAGTGATTCACTTAGCTTGAGTCTCACCTCCTCATCCTCAGACACTGCCGCGACCACGTTGCGAGCTACCTTACTCAATTCCTGGAATTCCCTCAAGTCATTAACGATTGCTACGACATCCCCAATCTCAGATTCTTTAAAGCCCTCTACCACGACTACAGGCGTGTTTAAGTACCTCAGAGAATACTCTAGGTCGTCTACCCAACCACTATAGAAGAGGGCTCCCACCCCACTCGAAGAAACCAAGACTAGCTTAGCGCCAGCACCCACATACCTACTACTATCCTTACCTACCAAGTCAACGCGGTGACTAGAATGCTTCACAACCCCCACGAAATACCCTCTGCTAACGAGTCTGGAAACTACTTGAGTGGCTATGGAGGTCTTCCCGCGTTTCCTACCGACTGATATGAATCGAATTACGTACGGGTTCACGCACACCATCCTCGATAAAGAGGTTTAAAGACTTAAATTTACCTAACGAGTTAATTATACATGGTTTAACCAATCGTAAAACATGAGGTGTTGCTTAATGAAGTGTCCGTTCTGTGGTTATGAAGGACCTGAAGAAAGCTTCAAGCTACTTAGGAATCCCTGGAAATTTAGGTTCTACGTAGTTAAGAGGATTCAATGCCCTAAGTGTGGCGGGATCTTCAACTACTATAGTGGTGTGACGAGCGAGGGGAGGAAATCAGAGTTCGTGATTAGGGTGAAGCCGAGAACTAAGGGTAACTGACCTCCTTCCCGTCCTGAAGGGAGAGGCTTTCAGTTGTAAGCTATTTTTCAAAGTATAATCCTCGTTAAAGATTCCTCACAGCTTCACTTACTGTCTTACTATCCCCGCGTTTTGAGAGCCTCCAGTAATTTCGTGACGCTAATTAAGTTCTTAGGTAGTCTAGCTCTGACGGTCTTCCTAGGGTCTACTACTTGACTTATCTCTAGATCCATGATCATGCTCGCGAGCATGTAGGCATCATTCCACTCAAGCCCTAAAACACGAGATACTGCTTCAACACCTACCTCAACAGCTTCCTTAACGGCCTTCTCTAAATCCTCGTTAGAAACTAACACGAAGACCCAATCCCCGTACTCTAGAAGAGGCCATTTAGGTGCTGAGTTCTTGATGAGGTCTAAAACCACGGTGACCTTACCACTAACCTCACAACCAGTAACGCAGACCTCGCCATCACCCATCACAGCATGCAAGTCTCCTAACCCCGAATAAAGCTCCCTCAACCTCTACCGGAAGATATAGTGTTGAGCCCTCCGTCACATACCTAGTATCGAGATTCCCTCCATGCCTTCCGGGAACTCCCGTCGGTGTTCTCTCACTAGTCGCCACACCTATGACACCAACCATCTTTCTAGCATCAACTACTAATCCCCTGAAAATTACCTTATCCCCCACCACGTAGCATTTCCTGATTTTCGCTTCCTTAACTAAGTCTGGGAGTGCCCCCGGCTCCCGGAAGAGTTACTAAGACTCCCTCACCACCTACGTCAATTTTCAGTATCTTAACTACTAGAGCGTCCCCGGGCTCAGCACCCTCAACGTATATGGGGCCTGTAGCAGGGTTGACAAAACTCCAATCAATTTGAGTAACTAGCTGTTCCTCACCAACTAACTGATTAGAGAAACAATCTTTAGTCTCGATCTCTACCACAGTCCCTAGCTTAACCCTGACCACCGGTTTCATGTCAGGTGAGAAAGCATAGAATGTTTTTATGTTATCAACCTTAACCCTCCCTACGCTACCCAACCAAGCATCCCCGAAACTAAAAAGTTGCAGGGAAATAAGGCTGTTAGGGTGGGGTTGCTGGAACGCTTACGTGAATTACTGAGTGTTAGTTTCGGCGTGCTCTCCCTGTAAGTAACCTAGTTACTCAAACACTCATATAGTATGACTGAGGATTCCTTAGCGGGGTTGGTGGTGTCGCGGTCAGATCTCTACATGTTGCTTAAAGCGATTGAGAGAGATGTTGAGGCTGTGTGTTTAGAGTTTGAGGAGAGTGAGGTGTGTAAGAGGATTACCTCAGTTATAAGAGCTTACATGAGGAAGGTCGAGGATAAAACAATATCGGAATTCCTGAGGAGTTATTTCTACTGAAAACATCTAACGAGACACTCAGCTAACGCCCTACCCTTCTCAGAAAGCCTTATCTTCCTCCCCTCCTCTTCCTCCACGACGAGACCTAAGGTAATAGCTTGTTTTAAAGCATAGTATATCTGAGAACCGATAAACCTCCTAGCGTCGGTGAAGGTCGCTGACCCGCCACCCCTGCCTAGGAAGAGTAAGAGCCTCCCAGTAGTAGTTAAGAGTTCTTTCTCAAGCTCTGGCACGCGATCACCGAATATAATACGTTAAGTCTTAATATAAGCTTCGCTAAGACGTAATACGTATAACGGAAAACAACATTTATTAACTTCTGAAATCGTTAATATATTGGTGAACGTAAAACGTATAACGGAAAACGACAAAAAACAAGAAAAATAGACATAAGCTCCGTGAGCAAGTTTTGCGAAGTCCTAGCTGAAGCAGGGTTCGCGGTAAGCCCAGCGATAGTGAGGAAGTATATTAAGGAATTCTGTAGGGAGGGGGTGGCGCCTCATGAAGTATGCGAGGACTTCAAAACGTAAGATTATTCAGGCATTAAGTAAGGTGATTCTTGAGAAGCTAGAGAAAAACTCGGGGGACACGGTAACCATCACAGTCAAGAAAGTTGTTGACGTCCTAGGCTTTGATAACCACGCTACGAGAACCGAGGTAGGCAAGGTTCTCGCCAGGCTCGAGAACCTAGGTTATTTTAGGAGGTGTAATAAGGGGAGGCCTGCTAAGTACTTAGTTACTGGGAGGGGTTTGAGGTGGGTTAGGAGGGGGGATCCCTACTCAATTACCTCACGACACGCTCTAGGAAGGTGCTCAGCGCGTCGACGTAGAGAAAGCTTCTAGTTCCTCGGGTGTGGGGGTTACTTGAATAGTTATTCTTTTTCTCCCCACCTTAAGAATACCTGAACCCACAGGTGCTTGAGTTAAGTAGTCTGCCTCAGCTTCCGAGAGCTTATATATCTTCTTACACGCGTCCCTACCCTCAGGCTCCTGCCTCATCAGTAAGACAGTGGCTGATTGCTCGAGTATTGCCCTCCCCTGAGGACTCCTAACTAGATCCTCAGCTCTCTGAGTCACGTACATGAATACCACGCCGTGCTTCCTACCCCTCCTCGCTAGATTCTCGAAGAGACCCACTATACTCGGTGTTTCCATGAATAACCAAGCCTCATCAACGAAGAAAACACTCCTCCCGTGAGTCTTAACTAAGAGTGTGTTGTAGGCGTACGTAGATATGAGGCTCGAGACAAGAATCTTCAACCTCTTACTCCTCAAACCCCTTAAGCCGAAGACCACGCTACCGGAGAGCTTAGGGGGCACGCCCCTGAACACGTTCACGTCGGGAGGCGCCACAGCACCCTCAAGAAGCTTCCTCAGGACAGGGTCTCTGAGAGTAGCCACGAACTCCTCAATACCTGACACCACGTCACCCTTAACGAAGAGTTCCTTTCTTAAAACCCCCTGAAGCTTCTTCGGTATAGCGTATATCTCCGACAACACGTCAGACACCTGACTTATGTCTAGGTAATCGAGTTGGAGCAGTCTTACTGGGTCGAGACCTAGTTCCTGACCCTCACTCACCTCTACTGGAGCCGCCCCCACACGCCTCGCTACCTTAGTGTACTCAGACTCCGGATCCACACCCACGTAAGTAACCTCCCTCACCCGCTCCCTCAACCTCTTCAGGTATAGCTTCGCGGACATAGACTTGCCCGAGCCCGTGACACCTAAGATCACGAAGTTTAGGTTAGGTTTACTCCATAAGTCCAGCATCACAGGACTGCCGGAGCCTGAGAACCCCAGGAACACCCCTCCCGCGTCATGCATCTCCTCATCTACTAAGAAGAAGAGGGGTTTGAGGCTGGTCACGTCAGCGTAAGTCCTCTCAACACACGCTAGAAAACCGCATAACCTGAACTCGTAGAGCTCGCGCTGAATGGGAGGGGCCTCGACCTCCACCCCAAACCCCTTAAGCAAGGTCTTAACCCTCTCTTCAACCTCGTTCAAGACCCTCGGCTCCTGAGCCTTAATAATCACCAGCAAATAGAACTCTATTAAGTCAGACCCGCGTAAAACCCTCTCTCCGAGCTCTCTAAGCGCTTCAACCTCGTGAACCGCCTCCACTGAGTTGGTGATGGCTGACTTCCTCTTAACAGCTGACTCAACGAGACTTAACGCCCTGGGCTTAGGCAAGGATTTAAAGATTAGCGCGATCTCCCACGCGTCACCGAAGAGTGTGTATAGGAAAGACTCCGGGAGTGTTGAGGGGTAGCGATAAGCGGTCAAGACCCTAGCGTATGACCCGTCACTCAGGTAGAGAGTCCTCACACCAGCAAGACCGCTGATGCTGGGTCTTGGAGGGGGCTCGACCTCAGTAGCTCCGAAGTAAGGTACTGAAGTCCTTAAATGATTGCTGACACCTAAGTAGAAGTCCGTGAACCCGACCAGAAAGTCGTGATCACCGTAGGAGAATTCCTCAACCCTCCTCCTAGCGAGTACGACGCCGGACTTAACCGCTGAGATCAGTGATTCCCACTCCTTAAGAACGAAATCTCTCTCAACATCCGATAATATAGTGAAGCTAGTGCCCTCAAGCTTAAACCACCTCAACACATGACCCACGGAATTAGTGGAGGTCCTTATAAGGAGCTCGAGAAGCTCGTGGGGGTCCTTGATGAGGGGGTTAAGCAACTTGGTAGTGACCCTCCTACTACTATCGATCGCGGTACCCGCCTCAGTAATCCTAGTGAGTAAAGTCAGGGAGTACGCTGACGTGGTGAGGAGTCAGTCATTCTCGAGCCAGCCTATAACTATCGCAGCATACGTATTCAGGAACGGGGACGAAAACGTCCTCATAGCATGTAATTACGGCTTCAGAACACTCAGGAACGTCCACGTCGTGGGTAGCTCAAGCAATTACACTCAAGTAATCAACTTACTAGAACCTAGGAAATGCTACGTAATCAGCTTACCAGCGAGTGATTGGTACTCGCTAGTCGTTGATGGTCGGGTTACGAGCGTCTTGAGG
>CAYZXH010000057.1:0-5473 GCA_964482405.1 uncultured Desulfurococcaceae archaeon
ATTCCGTCCACCCTTTAGCCCTTGCTTACAACACTCAATACGCGAGCCAAACACACCAGATTAGAATTATGCTCCCGAGACTATGATAATAATATCCATAACCCCGAGTCCCTCAAAAAGAGGGGTAGGGGTAATGGGTCGGAGACCCGGTCCGGGATTAAATCCCCCAGAGCAGGGAGATGTAATCCCAAACCTCCCCGCTTCAGGAGGCGAGGGAACCCCCGCCCTTCAGGACGGGGAGGAGGTCAGTAGGTCATGCGGGGCATTCTCTGAAAAGTTTTTAAAGCTAGGAGCTTATACGCCTATTGGTGACCCCCGGGTCTCCGAGATCCGTGGGGTCTTGAAGTCCCGGTGACGGGGCTTGAGCTACTGCGGTGAGGGGGCTCGGGGAGACCGTTGAGAAGTAGATGGCGGCTCAAAACCGCCACCTACCGAGAAACGGTTTCGGCCCCGCACTATTGAGTGGGAACATGTCTTAATTGGGTTAGGTTCCTGTGCAAACCTCTTCGACAGGTTCCTTAGCAAGCCTTTCTTTAAGTGATATTATTAGCTTTAGTGCTTCAACGAATACCTCTACTTCTTCTAACGTGTTGTATATGTAGTAACTCGCTCTAACAGACCCTTTAAATCCTAACCTGTAGTGTAGTGGGTGTGCACAGTGACCGCCTGTTCTCACAGCTATCCCGAATAGATCTAATGCCTTGCCGACGGTGTGGTAGTGTAGGTCTTTAACGTTGAAAGCTACTAGCCCGGTTCTTGAGTGAGGGTCTTTAGGTCCTAGAATAGCTAGCTCATCTTCTAGTTCCTTAAACCTCTTCAGGGTTTCACTTACTAAGGCTACGTCATGCTCTCTCACGTTCTCCATCCCTAACCTCATTAAGTATTTAGCGGCTTCCGCCAACCCTATCATGCCAGCTATGTTCGGCGTTCCGGCCACAAACCTCCAGGGTAGGTCATGCCATACTATTGAGTCTAGTGTTACGTCTTTTATTGTGTCACCGCCAACCCTGAAAGGCTTCATAGATTCTAAGACGTCTCTCCTACCCCATAAAACACCTATTCCGGTCGGCCCGAGCATCTTATGACCGCTGAAAGCGATGAAATCTAATTCTAGGTCTCTAACGTTTGTGGGTACGTGCGGCACGTACTGAGCCCCGTCCCCAACAGCTATAGCTCCTACCGAGTGAGCTAATCTAGCAATTCTCTTCACATTATTTATTGTTCCGACGACGTTGCTCGCCATCGGGAAAGCAACCACCTTAGTTCTCTCGCTGATCGTTCTCTCTAGCTCCTCGTAATCAAGCATCCCTTCCCTTGTAACGCCTACGTATTTAACCCTAGCACCTGTTCTCTCTGCAACAGCTCTCCATGGAAGCATGTTGCTGTGGTGATCCATGACGGTAACTACCACTTCATCACCGGGTTTCAGGTTATTCAGTCCCCAACCCCAAGCAACGAGATTTAACCCGTCTGTAGTGTTTGACACGTCAATTATCTCCTCCCACGAGTAAGCGTTGATGAACTTAGCTATGACCTCATGCGCCTCCTCGTAAGCTTGGCTAGCTTCTTGAGAAAGTGTGTGAAAGCCTCTGTGGACATTGGCGTTGTAATTAAAGTAATACTTAACTATAGCTGCTACGACCTGCCTCGGCTTCTGAGTTGTTGCGGCGTTATCAAAGTATATGAGTCTCCTCCCGTTAACCTTACGCTTAAGTATTGGGAAGTCTTCCCTAATCTTCTCAACATCTAACGTGCTGAACACCTCTCCCAGAACCGACCTATCAGCACATCCCTCCCTTCAACAACTTACTTAAGAGGCTTATGAGTGTGTCCTCCTTACTTAACGGTGGCTTAACATGCTCTCCCCTCAAGAATTTACTGACTCTCTCAGGGAAGGATGGGACGACAGTCCTCAAATCTAAATCGCTTAAGACACCATCATATTTCTCCTTATAGACCACCTTACCATCCATCCAGCTCAGGAGGATGGTCGTGGGTGACGAGTGGACGTCGAAATACGTGAAAGTAGCTGAAGCAACTAAGGACTCACAATCTCTAGCAAACCAATTACATAAGATTATGTAAAAACTAAACTCGTTATTCTCGTTGCTTAGGTTTCTAACGAAAGGAAACCAATATATGTCGTACCTCCTACACGCACTACACTTAGCGTTGTCGAAGTACATTACCGCGTACTTATCTTTAGGTATGAAAGGGTCTAAACCCTCCACATCTAGATAAACCCACACATCTTCTTCTCTCAAGTACTTATACACGCCGTGCTTGTTTTCAGGGCTTATTTCCTTAAACCTCGAGCCACTCACTCAATCCACCAAGAATAATACCGTGTAAAGGCTAAATTAAAAAACGAATTAAGGTAATTAACTCGGTGTCTAATATTGAGTAAGATAGATAGGTTGCTTCAGGAATACCCCCCGAGATACGGTCCTGAATGGGGTAGTGGAGGGATCTTCGGGCTTAAGTACTTTAAGGGAGTGCTTTACTACACGATCGCATTCGAGGCTTCAGCGTATTTCGTGGATGATGAGATAATAGAGTACAGGTTTAGTGAGTTAGGTCCCGGCCCCGCCTCAGGAGGAGACACGTATAACGCGGTAGACGTGATTGATGATAAGATATATTTCGGGGGCTGGGTTCATAATCCCGCGGTCTTTAAGGGTAAGAAAGATTTTGCTGGTGAGATAGATTTCAGGAATAAGTATAGTCACGTACACGAGTACGACATAAAGGAAAGGAGGGTGAGGTTGCTTTGGAAAGACAGTATTCACGATGAGTTTAGGTGGGCTGGGGAAGTATCTCAAATAATCTACGACCCTGTGAAAGACGTTCTGCTGATAGGTAGGTCGGACGGCATGGAGAATTTAGGTGTTTACGAGCTGAGCAGGGATGGAAGGAACTTCATCAAGTTAAGTGATGTGCCGGCGCTTAAGGGTTCTCTCTACCTTGATTACGCCTGTTTCGATATGCAACCTAACTGGATGATAGGTGTTGACGGCATTCAGTGCCTGGATCTGGTTAGAAGGGTATGGGTAAGGCACGAGATAAGGGACTGGGCCAGGTCTTCTTTAGATGGTTATGGGGTTCTCTATAGGACGTCTGGCTACGCGGTGAGTGCCTACACCAGGTACTGGCACTTCATGAGAGGAGGTGTTTTAGTGGGTAATCCTGTAGAACCCGAGGTTGAAAAACCTGTTTTCGTAAGGTTATTTGATTTCGGCATGAACGTTTACGCACCGCACAGAAGTAACGCGCTCAACTTGGGTGGAGGTATATTAGCTGTGTTTAACGCTGGTACGCACGGGTTCATACACCCACATGAGGGTAATCCTGAGGAGGTTGATCTCAGGAGGTATTTTAACACCATAGCCGCGCCTACGACGTTAGTTTACATAACACCTCCTCAAGCAAGGATATTAGCGGTTTTCGGTGCTAGGATAACCAGCATGACTAAAGCAGGTAGTAGGATACTCCTCGCGTATAACACGACCCCTAACCTCGGTGGTAAAGACTCAACCCCTATAGATAGCGGCATGAGGGGCATTATGTCGGTGGATGAGTATTCCTTAGTAAGTAGCAGTAACCCGCCACTAACTATCAGGGTTCACGGCTGGGCAGTAGGTGATTCTTGCTTCGGGGGTGTGCCACTCACTGGATATAAGGAAGCTGAGTTAATCATAAGGGTTAGCAAACCTAATGAGATAACCATTAATTCTTACGATATCGGTTTGCCGCCACTGAATTACGGCTCGGAGAGATATAAGTTAAGTGAGGGGGTGAATAGGATAGATCTGAGAGGTTACAGGAACGTAGTTTCTTTCAAGCTGGAGAGGCTGGATGCAGACGCGTTAATTAACATCTACTTGAGTTGACAGCGCTCTCAAAACAGTTAATTTAGTCTTGTGAGGTATTTACTCAGTGATGAGCGGTATGGATTTGAAGACCAGGTTGAGAGAACTCTTCGTTAAGAATCCTGAAACGCCTGAGATAGTTAGGTTGATAAGGGAACTGGCTCGAAGGCTGGGTGGTGAGGTAGTTAAGATAATGGATTTCTGCGGTACGCATGAATGGACCATAACTAGCTACGGTTTAAGGAGCTTAATGCCTGAAAACGTGGAATTAATCGCAGGTCCTGGTTGCCCTGTATGCGTGACCCCGGGACATTACGTCGAGGGTTTGGTTAAGCTAGCTCTTGAAGGGGTTAATGTCTTCACGTATGGTGACGCGTTTAAGTTGCCTTCAGTTAAAGGAGCTAAGCCTAGGAGCCTGGCCGAGGCTAAGATGCTTGGGGGTAAAGTCACGGTGGTTTACAGTTTCTTAGACGCGATTAAAGAAGCTGGTAAGAGAGAAAATGAGGAACACGTCTTTTTCGCCGTAGGGTTTGAGACCACCATGCCCGCCGTAGCCGAGCCCGTGCACAACCGGGCAATCCCTAAAAACCTAACTGTCTTGAGTGCTCACAGACTCACGCCGCCAATCATGAGGTACCTTCTAGAAAACGTGCGTGAGGTAAGTGTGGACGGCATCATAGCGCCCGGGCATGTCTCAGCCGTGATAGGGTATAAGGAATGGGAATTCCTGGTAAGAGACTTCAGTATACCTACCGTGGTTTCCGGGTTTGAACCTGTGGACGTTCTCCTAGCCATACTCGCGGTGCTTAAGTGTAAGGTTGAGGGGAAGCCCTCCTTAATTAACGAATATGTTCGGGTTGTTAAGCCAGACGGTAACCTTAGAGCCAAGAAGATAATCAACGAAGTCTTCGAGGTAGTTGACTCATACTGGAGGGGCATAGGCGTCGTTCCTTCTAGTGGTGCTTTACTTAAGGAGAAGTTCGTGGATTTCGATGCTTCATTGAGGTACGGGATAGTTGAGAAACCCGACTTCAGCGATGTCTTGCCTGGGTGTAGGTGTGGTGAGGTAACGTTAGGTAAGACAAAGCCTACTTCATGCCCGCTCTTCATGAAGACCTGCACCCCAGAAAATCCTTACGGTCCTTGCATGGTTAGCTCAGAAGGTACTTGCAGAATATGGGCTGAGAATCTCCACACCATACTAACGGGACTGTGAGGTAGGTGTTTATTTTCAAATGGGTTCAGGGGGCAGAAACGTTTATTAGGTTGGTTTGGGTTATTTTAGTATAGGTTGAGATAGCGTGTCTAGTAGTGTTGAGAAGCTGTTGAAGCCTAGGGAGTTCTGCGAGATTGTGGGTATTAGCTACTCTACGCTGAAGCAGTGGGTTCGCGAGGGCAGAGTTAGGGTTCTCCGGACGAGTACTGGCAGGTGGAGGATACCATACTCTGAGGTGGAGCGTGTTCTAGGCTTGAAGCCCGAGAAAAAAGAGGTTAGAGCTGTCATCTACGCTCGCGTCTCAAGTAGTGACCGGAGGAGCGACCTCGAGAGGCAGGTGCAGTACCTCACAGAGTACTGTGCCTCAAAGGGCTATAGAGTCGTCGAT
>CAYZXH010000058.1:0-5276 GCA_964482405.1 uncultured Desulfurococcaceae archaeon
CCTGAAGAAAGAGCTCTCAGAAGTGAAGCATAAAAACTTTTATATTAGTCTTCTGTTTAAATATAATTTAGACAAGAGTGTGATACTCTTGACCCACTTAGATGACGTGATTGAGTGGTTGAGGACCTACAGTTCTTCTTTCATAAATGCGAGGAAGATCTCAAGGAAATTTAACGTGAATAGTAAGGTAGCGGCACACATACTAAAACAACTAAAGATTAAGGGTTACATAGCTCTTTACAAGAGGAGGAGAGGTAGGTTCAACATATATAAAGTAAACAAGAACAAATTGAACGGTAAAGCAGGGAACTCCGGAAGGTTTGCTACTGTAGCAAGATCTAAGTAGGTAGTTTAAATTGACTTGACTGAAAAACTTCCTTATGGTTTCCTACCTGTTAACTAGATTTTCTTGATGTTGGTTACGACTGTGGTAGTATTGGATAAGTTATCTCCTACTGGGCAACGCTCCTCAACTAGCTTAATCCATTTCCTCAGGATCTCTAAGTCAGCATCACTCCTCACTAAAACTTCTGTTCTTATCTCTTTATAACCCGCTCTCTCACCCACGCCGGTCATGTACTTACTCGGGTTGATCACCCCTTCCACGTTTACCTCCAGCTCATCTATGCTTATCCCCAGATCCTTAGCTACTAAAGTTCCAACAATGTTTATGCATCCAGCTAAAGCAGCTAAGACATACTCAACCGGACTCGGTGCTTCACCACCTATCTTATCAGTTATTATCTCGTATTCACCGCTCTTCACGACCATCATCGTTGGCGAAACTCTTTTACCACTCACCTTAACCACTACATCCCTCACTTCCGTTTTCATACTTAATCACCTTGTTATTTAGGATAATCACATTAATAAGCATATTAGTTTACGACTGAAAACCTTGATTCCTTAACGTGAGGGTAGACTCACCTTAATATTCTTGATTTCCTCGTAAAACTCCCTCAAAACGTTCTCGGCTTTCTCCTTACCCGCTTCTATTAAGTCTATCTTTTCCTGAAGTTTCCTCGTTCTCTCCTCGTTGATTAAATCATTAAATTTCTCGTTCAAGAACTTGAATACGTCTTTCCCCCTACGAGTAGCTACTAGCTTACCCTTACCTACTTCCACGACGTAACCTCTTCTCTTGAGAGTATCTAAGATCTTAGCGTATGTTGAGGGCCTCCCTATACCCCTACTCTTCATTAACTCAACTAGGTCGCTGTACGTGTATAGTGGGTGCTCCGGTACGGCTCTAGAAGTAACCTCAGTTACGAGATATTCCCCGTCTCTCAACTCACCTAAATTAACGACGTTGAAGTACTTACTCAGCTTACTGAAACCCTCCTCCACCACCTGAGTAACGAAAGTAAATTCCTTACTGAAGTCGTTGAATACTAGCTTAAACGACGTTTTCTCTATTTCTGACGGAATCATTTGGCTAGCTATAAACCTCCTGAAGATGAGGTCATAAAGTCTGTAGTCATCAGGCCTTAAAGGCACTGCGAAAGATATCACGCCAGCAGCTCTCAGAGTCTTGATTTGCTTAGAGTCGAGAGGTCTCGTAGGCCTTATGCATTCGTGAGCACCCTCCCTCTCCCACTTCCTCCCATGGAAGAACTCGTGCCCGAAAACCCTCTCAATGTAATCCCTAGCTATGGAGATACCTAGAGAACTAACGGTAGTGCTATCAGTTCTGTGGTAGGTTATGAGACCTGCCTCGAAAAGCCTTTGAGCAGACTCCATAACCTTGACCGCGGAAACCTTCAACACCCTAGCGGCTTCGGAAAGCATTGTGTCCGTAGTGTACGGGGGTGGTGGGTGAACCTCCTGAAGACTCCTCCTAACATCAGTCAAGAAAACCTTACCCGCACTTCTGACAGCGTCGGCGAAGCCCTTAGGAGCTTTAAAGATTAGTGGGATTTCCACCCCCTCAAGCTTCAGGGTCACTAACTCAGCTTTAGCTTTATGAATGTTCGTGCGATCGACAACCCAGCCAAGAACGGGGGTCTGCACCCTACCGGCTGAGAGGAAGTTGAGTTTAAAGACCTTCCAGAGTATGGGGCTTAAGCTAAAACCGATCCACCTATCCTCAATTCTCCTAACTATCTGAGCGTGAACCAGGTGCTCGTCAACCGACGTTAAGTTTTTGAGCGCCTCAATCAAACCCCTGCGCGTAACCTCATGAAATCTAACCCTGTAGATATTCTTGTTTAGTGGTTTGAGTAATAGGGTCACGTCCCAAGCTATCTTCTCCCCCTCGGAGTCGGGATCCGTACCTACTAAGACTTCATCAACTTGCGACGCTAGCTTCCTAAGAGCTTCTATGACGGGCTTACTCTCCACGAATACCTTACCACCACATGATGGACACACAACCTCCTCCTCAGGCACTTCCCTCCCACACTTAACGCACCTTCTTATGGGCTTATAGAAGGGCTTAAACGAAGAATCTCTCACTACAACCCCAAACCACTTCCTTATGTCAGTAACTAAGTCTAGGATATGGCCTCCGGTAGCGGTGATGACCATCAACCTGTTCTCGGTGAGTACTTCGTATGTCTGCAAGCCGTTAATTACTCTCCTAGTAGGTCTACCGAATAGTTTAGCGATGGTTCTAGCTTTATTGGGTGACTCGACAACGAATAAGGTTGTCTTCATGAGTTCCCTCTTCTTAACTCTCAGCTTACCTTCAAGTGCTTTCCTTACCTTAGCCCTATCCCTATCCACTTCTTTCAATACCTTTGCGACACGGACCTCATCATACTCCGAGAATTCAAGAGTTTCCAGTAACCACTTAAGATCTCTTAATAGCGCGTTGTAGGCTTTCTCTTCATCAATTACTAAAACGCTTAAACCCTTCGTAAGACCGCCTACGTAAAGCCTCGACGTCCTTCCACTTGCTTGGATGTAAGCGGTTGCGTCAGGTATTATGAAGAAATACTCACCCTCCCTACCACCAAAAGTTATGGTTTTGCTCTTCCTGAGTCTATCAACTACTTCAGGATCTTTCAACACCTTGTTCATGAAGCGTAACGACTCCTCAGCAACCCTCCTCACAAACTCTTGGTAACCGCTGAGTTCCTTACGGTCTCTCAAAGCTTCGCGCACAGCTTCTAAAGTCTCCCTGCTCGCGGTCCTGATCTTAATCAAACCTCCCAGAACCCTATCAAACTCTTCTGAGTACCTCTCATATACGGCGTCCTTAATCTCGTTAAGCAGTATTAACCACCTACTTGGCTGGAAATCCTCCACACTTATTCTCAGCCTGAACTTGGGAACCCCTGCGAACACGGCATACCTCACTCTTTCGGGGAGGTCTATGCCTCTGGTTAGTGGGCTCCTGTAGGAAGCGATACCTATTAAAGCGTCTAACCTCCCCTCAACAAACTCGTTAAAGACTTTCTTCCTAGAACCTAGGTAAGCCTCGACCTTAAGACCCCTCCCCTTAAGGAAGTCCGCTAACTTCTTCACGTAGTCAGCTCCCTTATCCATGGGAACGTAGATAAGGCCTCCGCCACCAGCCTTCTCAACAATCCTAGCCACCACCTCCTCGATGGTTTCTCCATCAGGTCTGACGTAGAAGTCTTCGATATTCCTCCCCATCTCCGTCTTACCGCCTACTGAGAACCCGTAAAGCGTGTTAAGCATTCTCACACTCTTCGTTCTTCGAGCTGTCTGCGTAGCACCGCTAACCACCACAAGCCCCTTAACTTTTTCTTGGAGGGAAACCCTCAACTTATGTGCTTCGTCAAGTAATCGTCTAGCTTCATCAGGGTTTTCCGGTGCTAGCTTCCTAGCCTCACTCTCAAGCTCCTGTATAGTGTTGACTTGCTCCTCGTCCTCCTCCGTCACCCCAAGCATCCTCAAAACTATTTCAACACTCCTACTCCTCCTGAGGAAGCTGTCCACGTCGTCTACGAAAGCTATGCTTATCGGCTGCCTTAACTCTGGTTTCTTCATCAGTGAGGCCGGGGTAGTTATTATTATGGAAGCCTCACCTACTTTTTCAATAGCTTCCCTCTTACCCTTCTCAGTCATCAGGCTGTGGTAAGCCACCACGTTCACGTCACTTAACCCTAGCTTATCACGGATGGAGACTGTCTTGCCGTATACCTGATTAGCTAGTAAGCTAGTTGGGACAAGTATTAGTGACCTCCTCCCTTCCCGAGCCGCCGCATATAAAGCTAATATGATCTGCATCGTCGTCTTACCGCTCCCCGTAGGAGCTATCATAGCGAAACTTTCGTTATTGAAGAACCTGCGTGCCCAGAGTCTCTGAAGACCCCACATCCTAGAATTAATTACTTTAAGAAACATACGGTCAATTTCCTCAACCTTCTCCTCAATATTCTTAAGTCTACGTAGATACCCCTCCCTAATCATCTCCATCCTCATGTTCTTACGAGGTAAACACTTCCTGCAAGGCAACCCACTAGCTAACCTACTTGACTCTATGTCACTCCCGCAATTAGGGCACAAACCTCTGAAAACAGCTTCTATAGCCATGACTCTATACCTGTATTACCCACCCTAAAATACTACTAGAATGTATTGAAGCTTAAAAATCTAAGCACTGATAGCTAATACGACGAAGCACACTCTACTAATCGATGATCCACGCCCCAATCCACGGTGGGGGCCGGTTCCTAGGTATTAAGAGTGAGTATTCCTAGACAGTGATTCCACGATTCCTTCGTGAAACCTGATAGAGTAATACTCATTAACCCTAATAATACAGGCCTCATAAATAATGAAAAGATGTTTAGGTATTATTCAACGTTTAATGATTAATATTCTTTAGAGCCTTGGCAAATTCTGGTTATGGTGTTTTTATGAAGTTAAGCGGATAATATAATGGTGATACTAATGTTTGTGATGGAGCTTGACGTTAGGAGAACCCGGACTCTCACACTAAGAGTTCCTGCAGGGGTTAACGACCTTCTTGAGAGGGCTTACAGAGACTTAGGCTACCCAACTAAGAGTGATTTCATAAGAGAAGCAGTGAGAGAATACATAGACGAAGTCCTCAAAAAATCAACACATAATCTTAGCCCAAGTAGTGAGAAGATAAGAGTAGGTAGTAAGCTCAAGTCTTCTACTATCAAGAACGCGCGACTACTCATAATACATTAAAGATAGGGATTTATGCCTCACGTGAATCACCCTTGTTCTCGAAAACTCCTTCATGATTGAATTACTAATTACCGAGCTGATTCTCGTAGATATTGATTCGTTACGACCATAACCTCGAGTCTCTCGAAGGAGGGATAGGGGTAATG
>CAYZXH010000059.1:0-4617 GCA_964482405.1 uncultured Desulfurococcaceae archaeon
CGATCACTAGGCTGTTTTCCAGGAAGACCCCTCATAGGGAAAACCCGCGGATACCCAACTACGAAACAGCCCCTCTCTACTCAGTATAGAGAAGTTACTCACAGCCCTTCTCTCATCCTTAAATAAAATAATGAGGAGAGGGTTGTTGGTTACGAAGCTTTTTATAAAATCATTACTCATTTGATTTCTCTTCCTTCTCCTCCTTAATACCTTTCGCTAGCCCCTTACTGAAGCTCTTAATCGCGCTAATCCCCTTCTTAACTCCCTTACCCACTACCTCACCTGTTTTCTCAGCTACCTCTTCTACCTTTCCTTTCTTTTCTTCCTCACTCATTGTTGGGGCCTCCATTAGGTAATTCGTTGCTGATAAATTTAAGTTTCTCGCAGACAATTACTTATGGTGGGTTGGATACGGTTGGGGATGAGGAAGTTCAGGGTTCTGTGTAAGAGGTAGATTAGTCAGCTGGAGATGGCTTTGATAATTGGCACGCTCTACAGACTTGAGGTCTTGGAGTTGATTAAAGATCCTGTTGAGAGGTCTACGTGGATTGATAGCTTAGCTGTTGCTGCTGGCTCGTTAGCTAGGGCGAAGGCCGGGATGCTCGTGACTCAGATAGCTGACGAGCTTGGAAGGACTGAAGCTACTATCAGGAGTCACTTATCTGGTAAGACGAAAGCTGGGAAACTTGTTGCTGAGACTTACGAGAAGTTGAGGAAGGGAGAGCTTAAGCTCGTAGTTCCCTTAATCAGGGTGCCTCTCACCGGTTCTGAGGAGGAGATTAAGATACTGAGGGAGGAAGCATCTCGACTTAGAGAGAGGGTTAAGAATCTTGAAGAAGAGGTTGAGCGATTGAAGGCTAAGTCAACACAACTCACAGAAGCGTTGAAAGAGAGGGAAGCCCTCATAGAGAAGATGAGGGCGGAACTCACGGAAGCGCAAGCTAAGCTAACGCAGTTAGCTAAGGAGAGAGGAGTTAGCAACTAAGCACGCGGAGTTGCTAGGGAAGGTGAGGCAGTTCACGCAACTATTAGATGAGTTAATGAAGCTCAGCCAACATAGCTAGCTACGCTCTCACCTCAAAGCTTGTCAGCAAGCTCCTTTAATATCTTCCCACACAACCTCACAAACCCCGTGACCGCTTTACTCGGGAGCACTGCAGGTTCTTTAAACCTCTCGTAGACGTAGAGCCTCGTGTCTATGCTTCCATCTCTCTTGAAAACCCTCACAAACCTAAGTGTTACGTCGGAAATCGCCGTCTCCGCGTTACAGACATCTTCCTTCAGGCAGGAGCCTACCCTGATCGTTGTCACGTTCTTGGACTTCAGGTACGTGAGCTCGTTGAATAACTCCTTCAATTCATCCACGTACCTGACATAGCTAGGTATATGAATCCCCCAGAAGACCACGATATCTGGCTTAACACGTTCTATGATCATTAACTCACGCGCGATTAGTTGTGTGAGGCCATAAGCGAAGGGGTTTAACGCCGCGATATTCACGTACTTGTCTAGGAATTTATCAGCTCTCTCATCGTTCAAACCACACTCCATGAGCTTGTTCTTGAGAGCCTCACGCAGCACTGACTCCGGGTTAGTATAGCTGACTACGAGCATCCTCATATTATTTTTAATGGCTACTGCCAACGCCCATAACAAGGTATCTAGGCCTGCCCCAGGTTCTGGAGGGTAGAAAACATTTATTATGTAGCCCTTGCGGAACCTGATAAACTTCATATACTCTTCAAAAGTGATGATCTCCTCGCTTTCTCGCGGGAGTTCTGCGAGCACTGGCGGCGCGAATACTACTATGCCTGTGCCTTCAGTTATCGTGAAGTACGTCTCCGCCACGTGCACCGGCGCTCCGCGAACCTTCCTCACCTCTATGACCCTCGTTAGGAACCCGTCCTCAATCCTGTGCTTCAGCAGTAGCGTGGCGTCCGCGACGAACTCTATAGGGTCTAGACCTAACTTCTCCTCCCCGAACGGTAGCTCAGCGACTAAGATCAGGAAATTATTCAATACGGTCGGTAATTGGTAGAAGTAGTTGAGGAGCCAAGCCCTCCTCTCAGCACCCTCCCTAACAGACCCCAGTAAGGCCGTGATCGTGTCTATGACCACTATATCGTACTCCTCAGTAACGACCTTGCTTATCCCCTCAACAGCTTGCTCAAAACTCAGTACTTGTGGGAACCTGACGAACCTGAATAAACCTCTAAGCTCGACGGACTCAAGGTCTAGACCCAGACGCTTCATAAACTTAAAGAACTTCTCTCTATCCTCGTAGAACGTCACGTACAGGCATTTCCTACCCTGTAGAGCGTTGGCATAGCACACTGCCGCGGCGAGGGTTGTCTTACCGGCACCCGGGTGTCCAGCCACTAAGAGCGTGTAGGGAGTCTCAACCTCACCAACAAGCTTGTCAAGACCTGGAACCCCCATAACGAACTTCTTCACGTCACCCATAAGTAGAAAAGCCCCCGACTCCAAAATTATATTTCGCATTAGATTTTAAAAATCCTTACAGCTCAAAACATCTATTCATAAAATATTTCCACTATGTATCTTAGTGTAGTAAAGCTACGCGTAAGATGTTAACCCTTCCCTCGTTCTGGTCAGTGGTGCTCAGAGTGTTGTTATGGCTATGCCGGCTGAGGTGAGTAGGGCGCCTACGATGTTCGTCGGTGAAGGCTTCTCCCGTGCCACGGTCTTGGAGGTTATGGTTGTTAGTACCGGGGTGAGGGCTGTGATGACTACCGTTGTCGCAACCCCCACCAGGTTTATCGAGTATATGAACACGTACATGCCGAGAGTCCAGTCAAGTGTTGCGGTAACCGCAGCAACTAGTAGGAAGGGTTTAACGCTGTTGTTCGGAGGTCTCCCCTCATGCAGGACTCCTGCAGGTAGGAAGATGAGAGAGATTGCCGTGAGTCTCAGGATAGTAAGCGCTAATTCGTCGGTAAAGCCTAAAGCGATCTTAAGCATTGAAGTAGACACGCCCCAGGAAACTGAGGTTATTAATGCGTACGCGATACCTTTCCAGTAACGATTCCTGCGTTGATTGATTGTGGTGCCGCCGTGAACAGCTACCACGACTCCTGTGAAGGCGAGGAAGCTACCGATTAATAGTCCCGCCGTCATGGACTCTCCAAGAAAGAAGACCGCTATCGTTTGAGCCACGAACATGTAGGTGTATCCAAGCACGACCGCTAAGAAACCCCCTATTAGTTGGATAGATTTAGTATAGAAGACATCCCCGACGCCAGGTCCTATGACGGCTGAGAGGATTGCGATGACTAATACGTAGGTGCTTAAGTTGCTCACTTCGACTCCACCACTCAAAAGCGAGACGAGGAATAAGGTCACGGATGCTATAAGCGCTCTTAAACCCGTAAACGTCACAGGCTTTATGTACTTACTGAACCTGCTTATGATAGCTGGGCTAAGACTCCACAGGAGGGAGGCGAAAATCATTAACGCATATCCCAGCAACTCAGAACCCCTCGACGCGTTGCTTGCTAGCCACACCCATCACCAAGACTCAATACCCCTAAACATCATGCACATGAAATATTAAGAAATTAAGTCTAACAACTACCAGAATATTGACGTAGCTTAGTATACGTGAGTTCTTAATCATGGGTTACATGACGCAGCAAGTTATAACCATCCCACAAGGTTCACGAATCACCCACTAAAAGTTATTTCGACCCCGGCATCACGATCATTACATAGGATTATAGTGATCTGCGTTGATGAGAGCATGAAGACCTCACTCTTAAGTGGAAGCTTCGTTCCTTAGAGTGGGGAGGTGTTTTGGTTTGCCGAAATTAATTATTGGGTTAGGAATGTGCGAGCTTAGTGAGCGAGGAGCCCCTCAGCCGGCAACGGGGACCGAGTAAGATGATGCCGTGCTCGTGGAGAGCACCCGAGCGAGTGAGGAAAGCTCCCCACATCCCATGACCCTATTAATCAAAACGTCAAGAATATCTCGACTACCGCTTCCAGCATGAGTAGGATGCTTACAGCCAAGGATATTAGGACGGTGAACACGGTCGCTTGCGTCAAATCCTTAATGACCATAATAATAAGCACAAAGCACAGGAGGAATTGAAGAATGAGCAACCTCCTCTTCAGACTCCTGTACTCATCACTATTCACAACACATCCCCCAACCCTTCCTATTATATTTACGTGTAAACTACATTGTATTTTTACTCATAAGAAATTAAGGAATTTTCACACGAAGTATGCTAGGCTGTTTCGTAGTTGGTGTTTGTAGGTTAGGTTATAAGTCTTGATTTTGTTTATGATTTGTGTCTGCTTAGGCGATGGGAGCGGTGCTCCAAGCGTGGGCGGGCTGACTCTCGAGGGGTCCGTGCCGTTGGCCTCGATGCCCGATGACCCCGCCCCAGAAGTAGCTGTGCTACCGATGAGGGAGTGGGTGAGGAGAAAGTCCAAATGCAATGAATACAAAATAAGGAGAATCAACATCTGGGGACAAACGGAAGTCCAGACCCCGCTTTTACGTGTCTAGGGTTGAGTAAGGCTTATTACTTCCGGTACGGAAGTTACTTTCGGTGTGGAAGTTGTTGTTTGACCCGCGACCTAAGATGTCTA
>CAYZXH010000060.1:0-4283 GCA_964482405.1 uncultured Desulfurococcaceae archaeon
CCCCTCATAAGGGAACGCGTAGGGTAGGAAAATCTCTACGTCGGCGTTTAGTATGTTAAGTCTTATCGTTAACCCGAACCTTAAGTCTAGGTCTTTCAGAGCGTAACCCTCGGAAACCTTCTTAAGCACGTAGGCCGCGCCAGCTATCGTTAACTGTTCTCTGCCTAGGTTCTTGGCTAAGGCTCCCGGCAACTTACTAGTTATGAGTTCGAGTGTTCTCCTCTTCGGCGGGTGATCACCCATTATACCACCTATCACGACTACCCTTACCTTGCCGAGATCTTCAGGGCTTAGCTCCTCCTCCGCCACTGGATCAAGTACTAAGACCTTACTTAATGGGATGTCGTTAGCTGCAAGAAACTCTCTAACATTCTTCGGCGTTGCCTCAGCTAGTGACCTTAGTGCTTGAAGCATCTCTTCACACGCCACGTTCGTGAATACTACGCTACCCCTGAATAGGTCGGCGACGAAGCGGTACTCACTGAGAAGCCACGGTGACAGACGCTCCTCCCAGTTATCTACGATGAGTAGCGCCCCTCACCACCTCAATCATTATCTTAACTCTAAGATTATTTTTGCATGTCCTTCAACGTTTAAATAATGTGTAGTCTCTTAATTGTCGGTGATTGAGAGTGGTTAAGGTAAGACTGTTTTCACTAATCTTGACGTTTTTGATCTTCACGGCACTTCCTTCTAGTTTCCTGCTTCAATCCTTGAGCGGGTGTGTTGTTAGGGAGGTGAGTATGTACTTGCTCGCTGTGGGGGGTTCCGAAGGCTCCTACCATGGTGTTGCCACGCAACTTAAGGCTAGTTTAATCCCTGGTGACGGATCTGTCTACCTGTCTATAGACCCTCTCTCCGAACTCGACACGCAGTCTTCTCTTAAGATAGCCTCCTTAATAGCTGGTTTTATTTCAGGGTTTGATTTCACTAATTACTCTATTTTAGTAAGGATTCATTCCGGCACCCCGATAGTTGGGGGTCCTTCGGCTGGGGCGGCGCTCACGACCGCGTTACTGGCTTTATTTAGTAACGCCACCATCAACGAATCCGTCGTAATTACCGGCATGATAATGCCGGACACGTTGGTAGGTCCTGTGGGGGGCATTCCGGAGAAGCTTGAGGCAGCCGCCTCTGTTGGCGCTAAGCTCATGATAATACCTGCTGGGCAGAGGTTCTCGGTGAGTCTCAAGACAGGTTCCCTAGTTGACGTGGTTGAGGCTGGGAGGGGTTTGGGCGTCATGGTGGTTGAGGCGTCAACCATTTACGACGCTCTCAAGTATTTCGGGATCTCTATATCCTTGCCTGAAGACCTTAACGTAAGTTTAAGTGAGAATATAATGGGTGCTTTCAAATCTATCGCGGATGATTACAGGCTTGAGTACGATGAGCTTTACTCTAACGTGAGCAGGGACTACAGTAATTACCGCGGTTCATTGAGGCGTGCAGGGGTTGATAATGATGTCGCTAGATTCCTAGAGTATTCTAGGGAGAGCGCTTTGATGGGTGAGGAATCCTATAATTCCATGAATTACTATGCCGCGTCCTCAGATTATTTCGGTGCTTTAATCTACGTTTGGACCGCTAAGCTCTTAGTTGATATGGTTGTGAGGAGTCGTAGTTGGTCAGATATCTTAGACTTAGTTAGTAGGGAGGTTTCTAACGCGTCTGAGTACTTCAACTCGTTGGTGTCTAGAGCTAGCTCAGCAAATCTAGGGGTTTCTAGTCTTAGTGTGTTGGTTGAGTTGGCTGGCAGGGTTTACGAGTCTCAAGCTTATTTAAGGGGGCTGAGTTCCGTCAACGTCCCCACGGTTAACGATATATATAAGGCCGCTTACACGTATATGAGAGCTAGGTCTGTCCGTGGGTGGGGCACTGTCTACGAGGTTCTCGGGAGTCCTGGTTTGAGTGTGGACGTTAGTTCATTGAAGAGCGGTACTCAGGTATTGCTGAGTTTTTCTCAGGCTTCAGTGACATACCTTCAGTCCTTGCTTGGTTCTTCTGTCGACGTTAGTGAGTTAACTAATTACCTCAGCGTTGCTGAGAGCTACTTATCTAGGGGTGAGTTAAACAACACCTTAGTATCACTCAACTTAGCTTTAAGGGCTTCCTCCCTAGCCTCTATCGAGACACACCTAAGCTTCGAGAGTAATACTTCATTGCTCGTGAATAGGTTGGTTGACGCGGCTCGCAGATACGTGAGCCTAGCTAAGAACTCCGGGATTGAGCCGGTCGTGTCCTTGGTGTACTTGGAGAGAGGTATTTCATTGGTGAGCGCGGACGTCAAGAACGCTGCCTACTTCCTAGATCAAGCCATCCTTAACTCCCTATGGTATCTCATCTTATCGAAGTTTAGAGTACCGCTTAACCTGACTGAAGTACCTACCGGCGCCACCACATCGCCCGGGAACGTCGGCGGTTTCTGGACTTGGTACTACGTCCTAGCAGTCGTAGCTGTCTCCGCCGTCTCCGGCGCATTGCTCGGGTATCTCTCTAGTTCTAGGAGGTCTGGGAAGGGCTGATCTCCACTTCATGGAACTTGCTCAGTATTTCCCTCGCTTTCTTCCTCGCCTCCTCACATACCCTTACGTAACCGACCCCGACATCAGGTATTCCTAGGACTACGCAGCTCTCATCAGGTAGCTGAGTTATTAGCGGGAGGGCTAGTAAGTCTTCCTCCCCTGAGACTATTATCAGGGTTTTCAGGTTTTCTTTCAGCGCCTTCACAGCTTCCTTGATCGTGTTTAGTGCGTCCTGGGTTATGTGTCCTGGCGGGTTCCACGTCCTCACGACCTTGCTGAACACCTCCACCCTTACCTCCGGTGTTTTGCTTGTTCTCTTTGTTTTCCCGTCGATCACGCATATGTCCGGTACGGCGTTGTTCTCTATCATGGTGTGGCAGACTAGGTCTCCGACCGCTATTAGCTTAGAGCACTCTCTCAGTTTCTCAAGTGTTTTCCTCATTGTTTGTACGGGGTCTCTTCCCTCAACTACTTCCTCAGTTCCTTTCGATAGTGTTTTCCTGAGTTCTTCAGGTAGTTTCAGCGCTTTCAGTTTCTTCACCTTGATATGTCTTCCTCGGTGGCTAGTATCGCTCCCTCACTCACTAGTTCTTCAAGTGCTTTCTTGCTTGTTTCCTCGCTAACCCCTGCTACGGCATCTACTAAAACTATTACTTCGTAGCCTAGCTTAAGTGCTTCCATAGCTGTTTCCTTCACGCAGTAATCTGTCGCCACCCCCGTTATGAAGAGTCTCTTAACACCTCTTGAGGCTAGTATGTAGTGGAGGGGGGTTAGCTTGAACGCGGAGTATGCCTCTATGTCTGGTTCAGTGGCTTTAGACACCACTATCACGTCTTCAGGTAGTTTAAGTCCTTCGACAAACTGCGCTCCCTTACTCCCCGCAACGCAGTGTGCTGGCCAGGGTCCTCCGCGCTCCTTGAAGGAGGTGTGATTTGGGGGGTGCCAGTCTCTAGTAGCTATCACCGCTAGCCCGGCGTTCCTGAAGTAATCTATGTACTTATTTATCTTACCTACTAAAGCCCTACAGCCCATCACAGGTAGTGAACCACCCTCACAGAAGTCTTCCTGCATATCAACTACTACGAGAGCGGATTCCTTCGTAAGACCCACCCTCAAGTCTGACACCGAGTAAGTAGTTCTTGTCGAGGCTTAAATTCGGCAATCAATTATACAAAAAATATTGAACAAAATTATACAAAAAACGAATATAAATAACTAAACCACGGGTCGAGAAAACCGCTAAACTTTATAAGCTCTTAACACCCAGAATAAATACGGCGATACGCCGCGGTTAAGACGGCGGCTAGGTCAGACACGGGGTAAAACCCCGAGAATGAAGAACCGCCCTCCAACCGCGGCGACAATCACGCTCACGAAATGGGGGCGTGAATAAGCTGGGGCACTAACCCTAGCACATTCACGCCCGACAGGGGCCACCCAAACCACGCAGTAAGCAACCACCTCAACCCCGCGGCCTTGCGGCCGCGATTCCGGTTGATCCTGCCGGACCCAACCGCTATCGGGGTGAGGCTAAGCCATGGAAGTCGCACGCCCCGGTTACCGGGGCGTGGCGGACGGCTGAGTAACACGTGGCTAACCTACCCTCGGGACGGGGACAACCCCGGGAAACTGGGGCTGATCCCCGATAGGTGAGGAGGCCTGGAAGGGTTCCTCACCGAAAGGGTGGGGCGGGGATGTCCGCGTCACCGCCCGAGGATGGGGCCACGGCCCATCAGGTAGTTGGCGGGGTAACGGCCCGCC
>CAYZXH010000061.1:0-4242 GCA_964482405.1 uncultured Desulfurococcaceae archaeon
TAGCCGGGGTCTCTCCTAATATCCCAGGGCTTGCTTAGCCACCACTTCCTCAGGTAATAGTAGTACAAGAGAGGGACGCCGAAATGTAGTAGTGCTAGAATTAAAGCTAGGGTCATTAATAACTCCACTTCAACCCCTCAACAAACCCTATCCTCGTGAGGAACTACTCTCTTCCCGCTCACGAAGTACTCTGCCAGCGTGATTGCCGCCGTGATCATCGCTAGTATTAGGGATGCTTCGGTGATTAGCAATCCTTCTATGATTGTTTTCTGCGTGAAGTCTGTGGGTTTGGTTATTACGTCTATGATTGGTTTTACCGCTATTCCATCGTTGCTTACGGCTCCAGTTATTTCCGCCTTGATCTGTATTGATTGGGTTAGCGGCCACAGCGCTGGTGTTGGTGATGTCAGGGTGTCGAGTATTACGTGTGTTACGTATAGTGACGCCGCTAAAACAGCTATCTTCACGTACTCCCTCTTGAATAAGTAAATGATTAGTAATGCCGGGGTGAGTGCTGCGAGCGTTACTATCAAGCTGTGTGTTACCCACCTGTGAATTCCGAACACTACGTCTATGTCGGGTAGTGTTCCTGCGAGAGCTATTATCAAGGAATACTTAATCTTGGTCACCCTACTAGATATTAAATAGCTCGCTAGGTAGTGAGTTAGTAAGTCAGGCATTACCTAATCAGGACGCCCGAGTATTTCCTCGGGTTTGTGAGGTGTTCCCGCGTCATCTACGAGCCTACCTAAGCACGCCGTGGTAAATCACTTACTCGTTAATCATCCGTAGTGTCTGTAGAGTGGTGGGTTGCTTAAGTATGATATACCTAAACACATGATTTTCTTCACGGATTTCAGGACTTGAGTAAGGCCTTCGTTAAGAGCTATGATCAACCCGTAGAGGACTGCCCTACCCCTCAGAGAACACAGCTCTATCTCTAGGAGTAGAGCCTCAACTAATTCCTTCAGGGTCTTGGACTTAACGACCCCCCGCCACCTAGCCAAGGCTCTCATGAGGGCTCTGGACTCAGGACTCATAAACCTCCACACACCAAGCCTAACAGCCCTCCTCACGTACTGCTCAACCACCCTCCAATCAATCACTTCAGGTAGTAGGAACTCACTCAACAACCCCTTAACGCTTGAGTCCAGAGACCTCGAAATATCTTGGCGGGGGATCTCCGAAATCATTAAACCAACTCCAAAGAAAAATTATATAGGTCGTCCTTAAAAGCATTAAATTAAGGCAACACAGACACGGAAGATATGATTCCTAGTAGTGGGTGCGGGCACTACCTGAGGGAGAAGATGACGGGTTCGTTACGTGCTCTGCAACGCTTCCCTCACAACTCATCACGTAGTATTAGGTATTTACTCACCCTACCCTTCTCCCTAATGCTGTCGAGGGCTTCAGCGGCTAGCATGAATGCCTTTCTAGGTATTTTAGAAACCCCAACCCCCACCTTAATAGAGTTCACGCTACCCAGCACATCCAGCACCTTGTCCACGTCCTCCTCATCACATACCGAGACGATGTTATCACCTCCTAAGTACTGAACGATCGCGACATCCCTTAACTCGTTCGCGTAATACGCTATGACGTTCAGTACCTCGGAGTACGTCCTGTAAATCCCTAGGGATCTCGTCCTCGACGTGAAGTCGTTTAAGTCTGCGTGAGCCACGGCCAGGGATTCAGGTAAGCAATTAACTCCCCCACCGTACGCCCCCTCGCTGAAAACAGTCTTAAGTAATTCCCTAACCTTCCCGCACGCCACCAAGGTATTCACGGGCGTCGGCGAGTAACCCTGCAAGACCTTCCTCAACCCATCGTTAAACCCCCTGACGTCGGTATCGTATGGTAGGAGGATTACCTGGTAGTCGTATCTTAGGGGGAGAGCCATACCCCCGTAACCTGAAGCATATGACTGAATAACTTGGTAGACCTTGGATTGCGTTAGCTGTATGAACCACTCCCTATCCTTACCCAGAGACTCGGTCCACTCCCTATACCCAACAAACTCGACGAAAACGGCTAAAACCATCACGCCCACTCATTAACTCAGTCTATGAATAACGTATGGCTAGACCCCTCACTAACCCTCAGCTTCCCTAACCTCACACACATCTTTACAGCGGCCTCAACAGCTCTCCTAGCGTAGTCCTCAACCCTCTCAAGCGCTTGCATCCTCGTGGCTCCGGGACCTATGATACCTAGAGTGACGGGCTTCCCGAACTCAATACTTAAGTCCATGATCTTCCTGGAGGACTGCTGAGCAACGACCTCGTCATGCTTTGTCTCACCCTGAATTATAGCGCCTAAAGTAACCACGGCGTCCACGTCACCCCTCTTAAGCAACTCCCTCACAGCCAGAGGTATCTCGAAAGACCCAGGAACCTTAACCACGTAACCTACCTGAGCACCCAGGAACTCAGCGTGCTCAAGAGCTTTCTGAAGCATCAAGTACGTCACGTCATAATTAAACTCAGCGACGACTATAGCGAGCCTCACCACCCTCAACACACCCCCAAACAAATTGAGGGACGCCCCTATATAAAAACAAATAAGCTCAGTAACGAAAGTATTGGCTGGGTGGGGGGAGTGACGCAACGCTTAATCACGCTAGCGCACGGAGCCGGGGCCGCGGAGACTTGGAGAATCGTTAAGGAGTTAGTTGTTGATAGGGTACCTCAAGAATTGAGGAGGGTTGCTGGCGGTTACGGACTGGACGTCTTAGATGACGCCGCAACACTCAGGATAGGTGATGACATACACCTAGTCGTCACAACAGACTCATACACCGTAAGCCCTTACAGGTTCCCGGGCGGTGATATAGGGTCTTTAGCAGCTCACGGAGTCATCAACGACTTAGTTGTTTCAGGAGCTAGACCCGTAGCCTTCATGGACACCGTAGTCGTTGAGGAGGGGTTCCCGGAGCCTGAGTTAAGCGACATAATCAACTCCCTAATCAAAGCACTCATAGAAGATAACGTTTCATTGATTGGCGGGGACTTCAAGGTAATGCCTAAGGGATCCCTCGACAAGATCTTGATAACGGGTGTTGGGTTAGGGGTTAGTAGGAAGCCAATACCTGATAACGAGCTACGCGTCGGTGATAAGATAATAGTTACTGGCCACGTAGCGGAGCACGGCGCCACGATACTTGCGGCGCAGCTAGGCTTGCTGGATAAGGTTAAGGGACTTAAGAGTGATACGAGATCCCTGGCCAAGACGGTCCTTAAGGTAATCGAGGAATTCAGGGATTACGTGCACGCCGCGAGAGACCCTACGAGGGGCGGCATAGCCTCAGTACTCAATGAGTGGGCTCGAACAAACAACTTAACGATAAGGATACATAAAGACAAGATACCGGTGAGGGATGAGGTGAGGGATTTCCTCGAGGCAATGGGCGTTGACTACCTCTCAATGGCTTCCGAGGGGATAGCTCTGCTAGCAGTAGATAGTAGCAGAGCACATGAAATCTTGGAGAGGTTGAGGGAGGTTGGTGAGGTGAATTCAGAAATAATAGGTGAGGTCATAGAACCAGCAAACAACTTCCTTAAGGGCAGGGTCGTGGGCATCACGGAGGTCGGCGGTAAAGTCTTAATAGAGCCTAAATCAATTAATCTACCGAGGATATGTTGAGGGGGTCGCTAATGTGTTTAGGAGTGCCAGCCAAGATCCTCAGGAAGTGGGGTGACGGAGCACTAACCTACGCTGAGGTAGATCTCGGGGGAGTCACTAAGGAAGTCATAGTAGCTACCGACGAGGAAGTGAGTGTAGGAGATTACGTGATAGTTCACGCAGGAATCATTATCTCGAAAATAAGTGAGGAAGAGCTAGAAGAAACGCTCAAGTTATACAAGGACTTAAGTCTAGCTATGAGCGGGTTACCGACTAGCGCGAACGAGTAGGCGAAGTCAGGCAAACGTGATGAGCCTACGCGGGGATCTGGAGCGGCCTGAACGAAACGCTAAGGGAGATCGGCAGAAAGCTCGGGATGCATGGTGGGGGACACCCAGCGGCGGCGAGCGCCCGGACAAGGAAGGAGTTATTCCAAACCCTCCGCCCGTTGAGAATAGATTACGCTGTAAAAGTCTTAAGAAAGCCTTCTCAGACCCTAAAGGTTGGTTAAGGAGTTAGTTGAGAAGAAACTCGTAGTGAAAATTCAGTATTTAAGGTAAGACCTACCTAATCAGGAATTTAAAGAATAATAACAACCTGAAAGCCTCGCTCTTGCAG
>CAYZXH010000062.1:0-4115 GCA_964482405.1 uncultured Desulfurococcaceae archaeon
TCGGCTTCGAATACCTAGAATACTTCTTCAGGCAACATGGCGTAAAGATCGAGGTCGCTTTTGGCGAAGAGCCTAAGGACGCTCACCAAGAGCTCGTAGAGGACTTGATAGAGGTAGTGACGTCTTTTGCCGGAAAGCTCTACGGCATGAGGAGCCACAGGAAAAAGAAGCTCGTGGAAGGCTTCAAAAAGCTACTAGAAGAGGTTGAAAAGAGTGAGCGAGGTAGCTAGGACTGTCGTGGTTGAGTCAGTTCAGCTTCCGAGGAGGGTGTTTAGGGTCTTTGTCGAGCTTGAAGACATGTATAGGAACAACTATAGGAAAAAGAGGATCCAAGAAAAGAACGATAAACTATACGGCGTAAACTCTAGAACCAAGAAAAGGGTGCTTAGGAAGCTGAAGGAGAGGAAGAAAAAGAACGACTTGAGGTGGAAGTTAGCAAACATAATCGTTAGAGTCGCTGTGGAGAAGCGGTATACCATTGTCTTGGAAAAACTTGGCAAGAACCCAGCTAGAGGGATGATCAACCACTTGAGGGACGACCAGCTACGGCACAGGATATACCAGGCGTGCTTTAGAGGAGTTCAAAGAGCTATCGAGGAGAAGGCTAAAGAGCTCGGAGTCCCAGTAATATACGTAAACCCGAAGAACACGTCTAGGCTATGCTCAGTACACAGTGCAAAGATAAACTACGATAATGGTAGCAGAATCGGCAGGTGCAGTTTAGGTGGAGAGCTCTGGCACAGAGACGTGGTTGCATGCATCAACCTCCTCCTCAGAGCCCTGCGAGGTGATGGGAGCGATGCTCCAAGCCCCGCAGGGTATAACCCCCTAGATGGTAGCTCCGTGCCGTTGGGCTCGACCGCCACCCATGACCCCATAGGGATACCAAAGTCCCTAGAGGGTGGTTTGTGGTGGTTTGGGGCGGATTAGTTCACCCTCTAGGGACAAACGGAGAGGTTTCCAGGATAGCTTTCCCGGTACTTGTGGGTATGGTGCCGGACTCGATAATAAGTCTTGTCGCGATGATTACTGCATCGAAGATCGGTACGGAAGCTTTAGCCGGTACAGGGCTTGCGTCATACCTATTCATGATAATAAATGCCGTGGCTTCAGTCTTCATGGTTGGTTTGCTGGTAATCACTTCCCAGGCTTATGGAGGTAACGATTTAAGACTGATTGAGAGAGCTTTCGGCGAGACGCTCATGACGTCGGTCATTTCCTCGCTAGCCGTGGTCACTACCTCACCGTTCTGGCTACCTATCTATACAAGCTTGCTCTCAGGAGGTCAGGAATCGGTTAATGAGGTGGCGGTAACTTACTTGAGTCTGAGAGTGTTTTCTATACCTGCACTAATGCTTAACTCCGTGATAGCTACCTTATTCAGAGCTGTTGAGAAGCCGTGGCCCCCCACGTACTCTTCTATCAGTATCGGCGTGTCTAGCTCTGTACTCATACCGTCCCTCGCGTTAGGCTACTTGGGGTTGCCGAAGTTAGGGGTTTCCGGTATGGGTTTGGCTTCCACGATCTCGCAGTATATAGGCTTACTCGTATACGTTTTCTTAAGACCCCCGGTTAAGGTAGGGTTTTACATACCATCAAAAATAACCGCTAAGATTTTAGCGGTAGGGATCCCTGCATCCGCTGAGAGGTTTGTCGGGAGTGCGGGACACAACATATACATAAACGCTGTCGTTAGGTCAGGCGTTGAAGCTTTAGCAGCACATAACATAGGGTTAAGCGTGGAGAACCTGATCATAGGTCCGGTCTTCGCGGTTAACATAGCTGCTTCCGCTAAGACAGGGCACCACGTAGGCTCTAACAACATCAGAGATTTGGATAGGGTGGTTAAGGAAGCCCTGAGAATAGGCGTCTTATGGATGTTTATAGCCACGTTAATACTCGTCAGCTTATCACCCTTCGTCGGCAAGTTCTTCACGAATGATGGGGAGGTGGCTGAGCTAGTTATGATTTACCTAATAATGGCTGCAATCTCGGAAGTCGGGCTCGGGGCATCGCAAGCACTTTACGGCGTGTTTAGGGGTGCTGGAAGCACTTGGGTACCGCTCGCGATAAGTTCTATGACGATATTGATTTTCAGGGCAACGCTAGCTCAAATCCTTCAACCGATTTACGGGATTTACGGTGTCTGGTTTACTCAAATAACCGATATGTATAGTCGATTCCTCATATCTTACTTAGTATACGTTAAGCTCGAGTCGAGACTTCTCGTTAAAGTAATCTAACCCTTCGTAGGGAGCTCTCCTCAGAACCGCCCCATAATAGTTATGGCGTGGTTGGTCTCAACACCTTATTAATTATGGTTCCTATTCTTTTCTACATGGTGTTTGAGTAGTGCATGAGTGGGCTTTGGCGGAGGGTGTGGTGCGGTACTTGTGTAGTGTCGCGGGTGGCGGGAAGCTTAAGAGCGTTAAGATAGGGTTGGGTGAGTTGCAGTCTATTGATGAGGCGGTTTTCAGGTTCGCTCTAACGGAGCTAATGAGGGTTGAGGGTTGCGAGCTTAGTGAGGACTCGGTGGTTTTCGTTAGGAAACCGGCGACGTTTCAGTGTAGGAGGTGCGGGCATTCCTGGACTCTTAATGAGATGAGTCTTAACGATGAGGAGAGGGAGGCTATTCATTTCATACCTGAAGTAGTGCATGCTTACGTGTCGTGCCCCGCGTGCGGCTCAAGAGATTTCGATGTTGTTGGGGGTAGGGGTGTGGAGGTGATGGAGGTGGTTGTTGAGTGAGTGACTTGAAGCGTCGTGATGAAGACCCTAGGAAATTACTTATAGAGAGGAGGCTTGCTGACGTTAATAACGTGATCCCGGTTATGAGCCCTAAAGGCGGTGTTGGCAAGACTTTGATCTCAACGCTCATGGCTTTAGCCATAGCCGAGAATAACTTCAGCGTGGGGATACTAGACCTAGACGTGACTAACCCGTCAGTTCACGTAATACTGAACCTGAACCCAAGCGTGAAACCATCGGAGGATAAAGGCGTGATACCTCCTGAAGTTCACGGAATTAAGGCAATGAGTATCGCGTACTACACTGAGGGAAAGCCGCTACCTCTAAGAGGCTCCGAAATAACCGAGGTTGTTAGGGAAATCCTAGCGATAACTATTTGGGGTAACCTAGATTACCTCATAATAGACACGCCGCCCGGGATGAGTGATGTGCACCTAGAAATAATCAGTAATGTAGGTAAGGCAAGACCTCTGATAGTGACAACCTCCCACGTACTCTCGATTTATTCTGTGAGAGCCCTATTAACAATACTTAAAGAAACTGGAGTACCTATCATAGGACTCGTGGAGAACATGAGCGAGAACCCGACAGACATGGTGATCGACCTGTGCAAGGAGTTTAAGATTAGGTACTTAGGTAACGTGCCGTCGGAGTCTCTGATCGCCTTAAGCGTTGGTAATACGACGTTAATGAGGAAGACGAGGGCATACAATAAAATAGCTGAGATAATTAAACGCTTAAGTTCTTGAAAACTCCTACCTAAGACCTAGCTTTCTCCTGCAAGACTCCGTTATGGTTATTGCGTAGTTAAGTAACTCTAGTTTTTCTGACGCCAGCACTTTAATCAAGTTAGCATGTTTTTCTAGGTCTTCCTTACTTAGCATGTTCACGCTTGCTACGTGATTTCTAAACCTTATTTCTAGGGTCCTGCCCCCAACACCTATACTTAATCTCTTATTACTTGCCGTTACCTTACCCTCCCTGCTATCGTATGAGATCACGGTGAGGGGTGTTCTATGGATTACTGAGGTTACGTGATTATCGTTAACGTATGTGAGACCCTCACATAATTTAACTACGGGAGGCCTCGAACTCTCCAGTGAACTCTCGATTACTGAGAGTGTGGATATTAATGCCCTCATTTTAGTGAGTACCTCACTTATTAAAGTAGCCCCGATAATCCCTATCCTACTAAGCTCGGAAGACTCTCTGGTTCTAACCTCCTCGTAAGCTCTCTGAGCTTCCTCAATTACCCTCAAGGCATCCCCAAACATACTTCCTTCAACACCACTAAAACATTCAGGCAAGTTTTTTAAAGCTTTAAAGAACTAGCAGATCTGACCTCCTCCCCGTCCTGAAGGGCGGGG
>CAYZXH010000063.1:0-3297 GCA_964482405.1 uncultured Desulfurococcaceae archaeon
GGGCCGGTAGCTCAGCTGGAAGAGCGCCGCCCTCGCACGGCGGAGGTCCCGGGTTCAAATCCCGGCCGGTCCACCACTCATCAATATCTACAAGAACTTCTCGTTAAATACCTAGTACGTACTTAGCTAAGAGACTTAACGCTACTGAGACTCCTATCACTGTTATCGGATGCTGCTTCAGTAACAGGATTAACGCGATAGCGATGACAAATATCGCAGACTCAACCATCCTTACCGTATTGTCCTGAATTAGCACTGTGTTACCTATTCTTAGCAAGGCTACTAGTATTAAAGCCACGACAGCGGCGTTTATACCTCTCAATATAGTTCTAGCTATGGGTGTCATTAGGTAGGGTGATAAGCCCATCGCAATACCTAGTATTATTAAATACGCTGGAAGCACTACCCCTAAGGTAGCTACCACCGATCCTAGAACACCACATATCTTGTAACCTATGAAGGTAGCCGAGTTTATGGCCACAGGGCCTGGGGTACTCTCAGCTATGCCTATCACATCAACGAATTCCTCGTTCGTGAGCCACCCTCTAAGCTCGACCAACTCTTTATGTAGGAGCGCTATACCTGCGTAGCCACCGCCAAACATGAAAAACCCTATCTTCAAAAACTCTAGAAACAGGTCTAGCAAAACACTCAAGCGACTCACCGAATTTGTAACTCGTTGAGTATTTTAAGTTTTGATTCTTGGTTACTTAGTTTGGTGCGGGGGGTGGGATTTGAACCCACGCAGGCCTACGCCATCAGGGCCTCAGCCTGACCCCTTTGACCTGGCTCGGGCACCCCCGCCAATAATATCCTAGTAATAGAGTCTTTTTAAATTATTGTTAGGATTTCTTAAATGCGTTATTTTCGGCTGGTTCGCGTTCTCCAGTATTTTATTGTTAGCGTTGTCGCGCCTATTCGGGCAGCCACCCTCCTTACTGCCGAGTCGTCACTTATGATTACTACCCTGCCGCATTTCTCTGATAGATCACTTGCTAAAGCTAAGAGTTCTAGGTCTGTCTTAGAGAGTTTCTCGAGTGTGTTGAGTTCCTCAGCTAACTGGCTAACTCTCTTCCTGTGTGTTTCCCCGGGTTCAAGAATCTTAACTCTCCCTGCTGAGAGAGCTAACTGGAGATTCTTGAGGCTTTCCGAATCCTTCACTTCCTGAAGCACTTCCTTGACCGTATAAACGTTTTTCGTTAGATATAGTTGGTAGCTAGCGAAAAACGCTGCGGCGTCGAGTACGTAAGCCTCATCACAGACATCGCTCGAAGATCCTGACGTAGTAGTCACCTAGGTAGAATCTAGCGAATTTAGCCGGCTTATGATACTCTCTTATAATGACTGAGTCCTTTGGCTTCAGAGCTAAGCTGTAAGACCCGTCAACTATTAAGAGAGCTTCAGGAGAGTCTCTAGCTATAGTCACCCTTATCTCGGAGTCCGGCGGCAGGACCACGGGTCTAGTGCATAGAGTTATCGACGCAAGTGGCGTCACTACCAACGCTCTCATCAACGGGTCTACTACAGGTCCTCCGGCAGCCAGACTATAGGCTGTTGAACCTACTGGGGTAGCTACTATCACGCCGTCACCCACTAACCTCCTGTAAATCTCCTCATCGTCCTTATGGACATACAATCTTATTACTTTAGCTCTACCACTCCCTGAACTCACGACAGCTATTTCATTTAGTGCTGGGGGTGTGATGTCCACCCCCTTAACCTCCCCCTTAAGCCTCATATACTCAACTAGCTTGTAATCCCCCGACGCTATCCTTGATATCATCTCAGAGTACTCGTACGGGGGAACGTCGCATAAGAACCCTCTCCTACCGTACCTTATCGTTGCTACGGGCACGTCAGCATCCCTCAGCAGGTGGAGCGTGTTCAGGACTGTTCCGTCACCCCCGATAACCACTATCATATCCACGCTGTCCTTACCTAAGTGGAAGAGCTTATCCCACGTTATGAGGTCCTTAGCTCTAGCGTCTAGGAGTGCTGTTAGACCCTTGCTCTCAGCGTTCTTCAACACTAGCTTAGCTAGCTGTAATGCTTCAGGACTATTAAGCTTAGGAACTATGCCTAACCTCACTCACCACACCAAAATAAAAAACGCTTAAAAGGTTTATTATGATTGAGTCCCTTATCACATGCGTGGGTGCGGGTAGTTGAGGCTGCCTTGCGTGAGGGTTTCAGCTAAGGATGTTGAGGAGGTGCTTGAGTTCCTTAAATCTAGAGACGCTTACGTGAGGAATTGTAAGGTTAAGAAATTGAGTGACGGAAGTGTTGCCATACCTGTCAAGGAAGACCTAGACATGAGCTTGATTAAGGAGTTGCCGGCTGCTCTAGTCAGCGAGTCATGCTACGAAGACTTCGTTTGCGGGACTCTCGGACTTTCATTCAAGGACTTGCTTACCGGGTTGATTCCTGAAGGTGTTCTCAGGAGGATCCCGTCGTCTTACGACGTGATCGGTGATATAGCAGTCATTAACATACCTGAGGACTTGCTAGAGTACGGTAAGCTAATCGGCGAGGCCATCTCTAGGGTATCACGCAACGTGAGAGCAGTCTACGCTGGTGGTTACGTGAGCGGCGAGTACAGGGTTAGGGAGTTAAAGCACGTGTTCGGGGATCCCGTGAGTAAGACCGTGCATAAGGAATACGGTTTAAGGATTTCCGTTGACGTGTTGAGGACATACTATAACCCCTCACTAGCTGAAGAACACAGGAGAATTGCTGAGTTAGCTAATGACGGCGAGTTAATTGCTGACCTGTTCTGCGGTGTTGGTCCTTTCTCACTTCACATAGCTTCCTTGAGGAACGCGACCTCTTACGCCGTTGACTTCAACCCTGACGCTATAAAGTGCCTCATAGAATCTATTGAGATGAATAAGAAGAAGCTTAAGGGTAGGGTGATACCTGTCTTAAGCGACGTGAGGGATTTTCTGAGGGTAGTTAGCGACGGCGTTTTCGACAAGGTCGTCATGAACCTACCTCTCGAGGCTCTTGAGTACGTCTCCGCAGTGAGTAATAAGCTGCGTGTGGGCGGGGTTATCCACGTATACCTAGTTAGTTACTCTGTTGAGGAGGTAAAGCACCTGGTTAGTAACGCGGTGGATCCCTTGGTTTTCTCTGTGGTTGGCGTTAAGAGGGTCCTTGATTATGCTCCGAGGAAGTACGTGTTCAGGGCTGACTTGAGGAGAAATGCTTGATGTTTGTTAGGTTAGCTCGACGCCCTCGTAGTATAGGGACCGCATAGCCACGATCTTAAGGTATTCTTTGGGGAGCACTGGCTTACCC
>CAYZXH010000064.1:0-2966 GCA_964482405.1 uncultured Desulfurococcaceae archaeon
AACTCCACACTTACCATCTGGCCTTGTATGGCATGTATTGTGTGTTATTTAGTATTGCGTAAGCTAGTTTACGTGCTTGTGAGGTTATTTCCTCTCTTAGTGGTGGTTTAGTTTCTTTGATTACTTCTAGTATGGTTTTCCATATTTGTCTTACTGCTTTTCTTCTGTTTTCCTCGTTTTCGTTCTGTAGTTGTTTTAGTGTTTGTGGGTCTTTTCTGGCTAGTTTTATTATTGGTCTGTCCACTACTATCGGTCTGAATTCCTCCATTAGGTCATATACCAGGCTTATTCTTCCAGGTCTTTTCGCGTGCAGGAATCCTACGTAGGGGTTTAGATTTGCTATGAATACTGCTCTCCACACCTCCTTAGCTAGTATTGAGTAGCCTATGTTTAGTGCTATGTTGAATGGGTCTGGTTTCTCGCCTGGTGGCAGGCTCCATCGCTTAAGTCTTTTGCGGAATCCTAGCTCTCTAGGTATTAATTCTTTGACTGCTTTCCAGTACATGTAGGCGGCGTTAGCTTCGACTCTTCCGGCCTCTCTCCAGTCCCTGACGGAGTTCAAGCTGGTTTGTAATTCGTTGAGTGCTCCTATGACCTCCTTTAATGTGTCAAGTCTCCTACCGCTACTAGATTCTACCTTATAGAATGTTCGTAGAACCACGACCTGGTTATGTATTTTGCCAGATACGAAGGACACGGCTAGTTCCCTACGTCTAGACTCGTTCAAGGCTTGCTTAAGTTGCTTGATCCAGACCTTGAGTGATGAGCCGTACGTGGCAGACACTAACCTGCAGACAGGCTTAGTTCCCGAAAGAAAAACAACATCCACTCCGTGAGCACTAGCCAGCATCACTGCTGCAGCACTAACACTCACCCCCTCAACACCTATCACTATAGAATCAAGTTGAGCTGGAGAAACCTCCGTCACGTCTTTCCACTCCCCACCCTCCCTAACCCTGACCACGAGCAATCCTTCCTTAACAGCTAGGTAAGCCCCATACTTATCAATAAGTAGAACATCACCCATCTGAACCACCCCTACAATACCTGATAAAAGGACATTCCTGATTGCAATGTTCGGGCATTCCCGGATCCTCCCCGTAAGCAAGGATCTCCTTCCTATGATCTCTTAATTCTATAAACTCTGACCTAGCCTTACTGCTTATGGGAACTATTACTGGTCTAGTGAAAACCCTTCTCGAGAGGAAATCAACGCTAACATACATTAAGATGCCGTGATTCACGGGGATCTCGTACTGTGCCTCAAAAGCGAGGGCATAACCTGCTAAAGAAAGCTCGTACAGCGGGTCGGGCTTCCTAGTCTTTAACTCCATCAGTATTGAGGGTGGGAGAAACGCGTCAATTCGTAGAGCTCTACTCAATCCTATTAACGAGCCATCCACCGGAAACTCCGTTATGATCGGCACCGTAGCGGCCACGAGGCTTTCAAGACTCATATAAGGTGATCTTGAGAGTGCCTTATCTAGAGCTGCGGAGTAAGTTCTTGAGGCCTCATCCCATAATTTCGTGAAGAGCCATGAAGCCTCCGCACCCTCAATTAATACGTACTTACTGATTACCTCCGCCAACATCTCAGCTCCCTTAGACCTCATCTCTTCATAAAGCCTCATGCCGTCTATGGAACCGCTACTATCGTATATCAAGCGCTTCACGCTCACTATAGCTTTGCTGAACACTTCGTGAACAAGCCTTCCCACCTGAAGTGTCTTATTATCGCCTTGCTTAATCTTTAAGACATATCTTAGATACACGTCCCGTCCCCTAGGGCAGAAATTACTCGTGATATCCGAGACGCCGAGAAGCCACTGCATGGAGGATGTGACGGCGGACTCTCCCCAAGTCCAGCCTCTGAGCTCCTCATCCACCTCCGGTTGAGGCATTCTCCTAATCTCTCTTGAGATCCTAACCACGTCATCCCATGTTAGGAACAAGCTATCACCTGAGACTCCTGTTAGCCCACATATTATAACGCTTACAGAGAATTAATTTTAGGATGCGAGGATGGAGGAAGGCTTTATTACGGTTACGGATATTAAGCACTACGCGTATTGCGAGGCTATAGTGTACATAACTCACGTGTTAGGTATTGCAGAGCACGCGACCGAGTACATGGAGTATGGTAGAGAGATTGAGAGAGATAAGAGTTTAGGACCGATAATAGCTAAGTTCAAGGTCACTGAAGTACTAAAGAAGCCTCAGCTAATTTCAAGGGAGTTGATGCTCTCCGGAAGCCCAGACTACATATTACGCACGAAATCAGGGGAACTCATTCCAGTAGAGATTAAGTGGTCTGAGCCCGGCAAGCACGGTCGTGGTAAGAGAGATCACGTGATTCAGTTAGCAGCTTATGCTTTGCTGATAGAGAAGAGCTTCGAGAACGGAAGGTACTCGATTAAGAGAGGGGTTTTATACTACCTAAGACCTGAAGGAAGATTAGTCGTGGTCAACATAGACTACGAGCTAAAAGCAGAGGTTCTTAAAGCACTGAAAGTTATTAAGGACGTCGTAGATGGTAGAAGGGAACCTAGGATCTCGAGGAATAAGTGTCCCTCATGTAACTACAGAAATTACTGTCCGTGGAGAAAGGAATCAACTAAATAGGTAACACTAAACCAGAAATTCCTCATCCTCCTCAATCACGTACCCTTCAGAAATAACCGTTCTGTTAGAATACGCGGAAACAGTAATCAAGTAAACCTGAATATTATAATTAGACCAACCCCTAACCAACCTCCTAAGCCCGGCCTCCAGCTCGGACCTATCAGAAGGCCTGATAAAACCGGCAAAAGCACTCTTCTGAATCCTACTCAAACCAGCACGCTTAAGAAACTTAGAAATCTCGTTCCTAAGCTTATTATCCCTAACATCATAAATAACTAACGCAACATATTCCAAACCACCACACCTTTAGACATAACCCACCAAGACTTATATTTTGTGGAGTT
>CAYZXH010000065.1:0-2576 GCA_964482405.1 uncultured Desulfurococcaceae archaeon
GCGGGTGATTACCTTGCTCGACGAGCTCATGCAGCATACACGATGATATCCGGGATTAGGTTCAACCTCCTCCTCTCGTACCACCAACTATTTGCTCAACTTCGATATCCGGTCCCACAAATCTAATCCAATACTCAGCGCCACTCTCACGTTCTTCACATCCAATAGGTGGCCAAGACACCTGTCTTCACAGGTATATACCTACTTACGCCGACTCATAAATCTCATGTTCATCAACTAACGAAGCTAGATCACGTGGTTTCTTGGTTTACTAGATATTCACGATACTACGCGGGGTTTCGTGGCGGTGAGTTTACGTGAGTTTTTTCTGGGTTTCTTGAAGGGTGGGTATGACGTACGTGATCTCTACTTCCTTGTATCCTTTCCTCATTACGTGTAGGGTTAGGGCGGTTAAGGCTGTGAAGACGAGTGATAATATGGTGGATGTTGTTAGGGCGTTGCGTAGGCTGTAAGCTCCTTTAAACGCCCACGTTCTGCTTGGTGGGCAGGATGGCTCCGTAATCTTTGCTGGCGTCATGTTCGGTTCTGTAGGCAGTATCTCGTAGCGTGTTCTTAAGACTTGCAGGCTGCAGCCGCTGCAGGAGCATTCAGGCTTCATACCAAGGGATTGAAAGCAACTCACGTACGTACATAGAGACGTGTACTCCACGTATGTTACGTAGTAGCCTGCCCCCGCCGCGACTATCTGCGCTGTGGAAGTTAGTATTAGTGTGAGCGTGATTATAGAGGCTGAGGCTATGATGAGTCTTGCTGCCGGGCTGAGTGAGTGTGTGTAGAGTTCTTCTTCCGTGGGTGAGAACCCCCTATACGCTCCGCGAGCTAATTCCTCCCTGAGCTCCTGCACCCTCTCCCTACTAACTAAAACATACGTTAGGGCTAGTCCGGTGAAGAACCCTCCTAGGTGGGCCCAGACAGCTATGAATGGGAAGATCAAAGCGTACAGGAACTGCAGGAGCACCCATAACGATAAGTATACGGCGGCCTTAACCTTGAAACACTTCCACACGAGTCTAAACCCGATACACATACACATCGCCGCACCCGGATATAGGATTAAGTAACTACCTATGAGCCCGCTAATAGCGGCCGAAGCCCCGAGCATGGGGACTGACGCTCCCCCCGGATTTAACGCTAGGGTGATCGTTGCCTGCGTGTACCCGCCGACAATCCCGGACGCTAAGTAAATTAAGAGGTACTTCGGCCTACCCAGCGTTATCTCAACATTATCACCCACGACGTAGAGAAACCCCATATTACCTACTAAGTGGAAAATATTCGCGTGAGAAAACATCGAGAAGAGTAGTTCGAGGAAACAACCGCCGCTAGCTAAGCAAGCTGATGAGGGGTATACGTTGTATGCGAACACGGTATTCATAAATAATATCCCCCCAGTAAGCATTGCCACTAAAACGTTGATGACGATTATCGTTATTGTAAGCCAGTAACTACCAATAGGGGAGGTGTCTCGAAGCTCGCATATAGTGGCTGCAATCGGGTGTGTAAGTCCTTTAAAGAACTTCTCTTCCTCCTCCTCACTTAACTCCTCATCGTAGTCGTAACCCATACATCAGCACCTCGAGTGAGGAGTGTTCTACCCCTCGTACAGAAATAGTGGTTGACCCAGAGAATACTTAATCCCCCTCCAAGCCCTGATTAGGTGTTCTCCAAATATCACTATACGTCACCAACTTTTAAATCTGGATACGTGACTCAACGAATAATAAGCATTCTTAACTACCTCGAACCATGTATAGAGTGGTTGACAGTGTATGGAGGATGTTAACGTGTCGGGTAGCGTTAGGGTTTACGGAAATAAAGATGTCTTAAGAGTCATCGGCTTAATTCCACCGAATCATGCGCACATGAGGTTAATCATCGTCTTCAAAGATCAAGTCATAGTACTACAAGAAGCTTCAGCAGCTGCTATTGCGAGAGCATACGTAGAGATAACTACTCACCCAACCCGTAGAGCGGTTGAGTATGCTCAGCTAGTTCTACGGAGAGAAGAGAGGAAACCGGGTTACGCGGAGACTCAACTAGTGGAGACCAATAGGAATGAAGAGGAGATAATTAGGGAGTGGTGTGAAATCGCTGCGCCCGGCGTGGAAACTAAGCAACAAAATATCTCACATGACTGAGTTATTTGATTTCAGTAAAGTTTACAACTGAAATCCTCGCTCCTTAGGGTGGGGAGGAGGTCAGGACTTTAACCACCTACCTGAGGCTTAGCACTCGCTAAGGGTTCTGCGCTCCCAGCACCTCATCAAACACTCGCTCGAATACCTTGAATGCTTCCTCAGTGTATAGTACGACCAGAACCTTCCTGAGCTTCCTGTACTCGTAATTCTTGAGTGTGTCAGCCATGACCGAAGCCGCCCTGTTAAGAGGGTACCCAAAAATACCCGTGGATATTGCTGGTAGAGCAATAGATCTTAAATTCAGTTCCTCGGCCTTGACCAGACTATTCCTAACAGCTGAGGCCAGCTTAATATCCCCTTCAGGATCCCCGTAAACGGGTCCAACAGCGTGTATCACGTACCTAGCCCTGAGCTTAC
>CAYZXH010000066.1:0-2463 GCA_964482405.1 uncultured Desulfurococcaceae archaeon
GCCGTCATGTACCCCTGGGACATACGTAAGGAGGTGGAGAAGGTATTGAGTAGGGGAGGTTTCGAAGAAGTATTAACGAAGTACTTAGTAGATAACGTTGTGTCACTCTACGAAGTGTCACCGCCGTAGATACTCAATCAATACACTTGTCCTGAACTCCTAATTGCTCTCTCCCAGCCTCACTCAAGAGTATGTTCTTCACGCTCCCCTTAGCTAAGACAACCTTGATTAACCCGCGCATCTCTAACTTCATGAGTAACTTAATGAATTCTGAGTAAGATATGCCGAACTCGCTACGCAACTCTGTGTAGAGCTGGTCCTCCCTAACCATGCAACCATTCCTGACCACCGCATCAAGCAGTTTGAAAGCTATGTTAAAGGTAGTCTTAGAGCTACTCAATTAGCTATCACCACTTAAATGAGGCTCCTCTAGGACTTGGATGTATCCTAGAGCCAATAATAAAAGCGTAGCAGGGTATATAAGCATTTCTTTCTCTAAGGTAACTATGAATGGCGCTGCTAGAGGTGTTGTTGAAGCTAATAAGGCTTAACAAGCATGAATAGCTACTCTCGAATACTGCCCAGAGACGCACTTAGCTCGTCTAAGCTCGTGGTTTCTACTAGTCCTCTTGCTTTTGCTCGTAGCTTGCTGTCTTCTGTGACTAGTGTTAGTCCGTGTTTCATGGCTAATACTATGTACGATGCGTCATACGCTGTTATTCCCCGCTGGATCGCGGTTTTCAACATGTCTTCCTCCAGTCCTTTAGGGTCAAGGATTTTCATGAGGCCGGTGACTTGCTTCAATATTTCCGCGAATGCTATTACCTTGTCTTCGGGGATTGTTTTGAGGAAGCATGTCTCTTTCCAGATAGCGTTTAAAACCTCGTAGATTGTTAACCAGTGTATGTAGTTCCTAGCTAAGAGGTCGACCCTACCCTGCTTCAACGCCTTGATTAGTGATGAAGAGTCGAAGAGAAGTCTTGACATTAAGCCATCTCCCTATCTTCTCTCACATGTTTCACAACTCTCTCAATATCTATTGCGTCAAGAAAATCCTTCAATTCATTAAGTCTCTGAGTAATTAGTTCAATTTCTCTCCTCTCAACCTCTTCCTCAATCTTCCTTCGTAGAAACTCAGAGATGTTAATCCCGAGCTTTCTAGCCTTCTCTACGATTTCCCTCCTAACCTTCGTGGAAACCGTCATATAACTACCTATAATGCCCACCCATAAATTACTACCATAAACTACGCTTATAAGCATTACCTATATCTGGTATGGGTGTGAGAGCGCGTGTGGTAGTCTCTGCTTAGTCCTGCTGGACCATACTTCATAGAACTTAATGATTTCCTGCGTTAGTGAAGGCGGTATCTTACGTAACGCGTACTCAAAGTCTTCCATACTTACTTGAATAGCTTCGCGATTCCTGCGCAGAACATTGAGGGCTGCCTCCCTCACCAACGCTGTTAAGTCGGCGCCGGAGTATCCCTCAGTCTTTCTAGCTATTTCTTCCAGACTCACCTCAGGTGATAGGGGTGTCTTCCGAGTGAGGACTTTAAGTATTTCTAGTCTTGCCTTGACGTCCGGTGACGGGACATATATGAGCTTATCTAATCTCCCAGGTCTTAAGAGGGCCGGGTCAACTAAGTCAGGTCTGTTAGTAGCCGCTATCACCACAACGTTCTTTATCTTCTCGATGGAGTCCATCTCAGTTAGTAGCTGACTCACCACTCTCTCACTGACGTATGAGTCCCCTGAAAACCCTCTGAGGGGCGCTATTGAGTCTATTTCGTCGAAGAATATTATTGCTGGTGCTACTTGTCTTGCTTTTCTGAATATTTCTCTTATTGCTTTTTCTGATTCTCCTACCCATTTGCTGAGTATTTCAGGTCCTTTAATTGCTATGAAGTTTGCTCCAGACTCAGTAGCTACTGCCTTAGCAAGCAAAGTCTTACCACAACCAGGAGGACCGTAAAGAAGTATACCCCTAGGCGGTTCCACGCCTAACCTCTCGTAAGACGCCGGATTCTTAAGAGGCCACTCGACAGCTTCCCTCAATTCCTGCTTGACTTCCTCTAAGCCGCCTATATCTGACCACCTCACCTCAGGGACTTCAACGTATAACTCGCGGAGCCCGCTAGGATGAACAGCTTTCAACGCGTTTATTAAGTCGTCCATGCTCACGGCCAGGTTGCTGTAGATCTCCGATGGTATGTCTTCATCTATGTTCACGCCGTTAAGAACTCTTTTTATGGCATTCAGAGCCGCTTCCTTGACCAGGGCTGCTAAGTCAGCGCCCGTGAAGCCGTGGGTTATTTCAGCGAGCTTAGCTAGGTTTACGTCCTCCGCTAACGGGACGTTCCTCGTATGTATCTGCAGTATCTCAAGTCTTCCCTGCTTGTTAGGCATCGGTATCTCTATTTCTCTGTCGAATCTTCCGGGTCTTCTTAGTGCTGGGTCTACT